>JAJZTU010000121.1 GCA_021848765.1 Bacillota bacterium | reverse complement strand
TTTGCCGGATATGAGAAAATATTGTGTTGCCTTTGCCGGAGCTAATTATCAAAACCCGAAATCCATCACACCTGTGCATCAAATGATCCTCCCCAGAACCATTAAGGGTTAGGGTGTGTGGCCAGTGAATCCGCTGTCCACTGTGCCAATGAAGCCATGAAGATTCTGGGTTCCTACGGCTATTCTTCCGAGTATCCCGTCGAGCGCTACCTGCGGGATGCCAAGTCCTTCCAGGTAGTAGAGGGTACCTCGAATATCCAGAAGCTAATCATCTCCGGGGTTGCTTTAGGTGAAGCCAAAAACCGGTAGTTTTAAGACTGGCGGGATGGACCGGTGGTGAAGATTATTTGTCTGAGGGGGGTGTTGAAAACGGATAGGGTAACAATCATTCAATTAGGCTTGGTTCTAAATATTATCCTATTTGCGGCCCTGGCCTATGCTTTAAGGTCACTTTGGGTTAGAGTGTGCGCATTGGAACAAGAAAGGGCAGGTGTGTCCCAGGAAAGGGCAACTGTGACCCCAGAAAGGGAAGCTGTACCTCAAGGAAGTGCAGCTGTGTCCCGAGAAAAGACAAATGTGTCTCAGGGGAGGATATCGGAAAAAGAGGTAAGTGCCGGGAGTGTTTCACCTCAGTTAATAGCAGTTATTACAGGGGCGATCGCAGCGTATTTAGATGATGAGCATATGGAGCGGCACAGTATTTCATCTATTATACAGTTGGCGGACTAACAACATTAAGCTTGACTCAAGGAGGTATATTGATGAAAAGGAATTTTTTAATAACCGTGAACGGACAGAAATATGACGTCTCAGTGGTAGACAAAGATGCTGCCGGTTCTACTGCTGAAGAGGTAACCAAACCGGACCTTAGAGAGGTGCCTAAACCGGCGGTTACAGAGGCAAGCGCTGGGAGCGCGAATACGGGAGGGGCATCTGGGCAGGGTAAAGCTACCAAAGCCCCCATGGCTGGCAAAATCATCTCCGTTCTCGTCGATGTGGGCGAAATGGTAGAGCGGGGACAACCGCTTGTGGTTTTGGAAGCTATGAAGTTGGAAAACGATATCGTAGCGCCGCAGGATGGCAGAATCGAACAGGTGCTGGTCAAGCCTGGTCAATTGGTTGAGACAGGCGATGACCTGGTTCTGATTTCTTAAAGGCTGGATTTTAGCCGCAGAACAACGTACCACATAGAAGGGAAGGTGTGGGAATGATCGAGGCAATCCAAATCGCGCTTGAGGTTTTTGCGATGGGGTTCGTAATCTCCATGTTCGTGGCCTTAATAATTAAACTAACTTATATGGCCATTCAACGTTAATGCAAAACAAAAAAGGCCTTTGCAACATTATGTGGCATCACCACTAAAAGGTCTAAGATATGAAAGGTTGGGATGCAAGGCATGTTTTCTATCAGCTTTTCTCAACTATTCCAAGGAATAGGCACCTTGTTTGCAGCTGATACCACCATAGCTGTTGCGAGGATTGTATTAATCTTATTAGGTATTGCTCTGGTTTATCTGGGCGCCAAACAAATTCTGGAACCGCTAATTATGATTCCCATGGGCTTTGGCATGGCTTCTGTTAACGCTGCGGTTTTGTTTTTATCAGCAAACCAGATGGGAACAATTTTTATTGACCCCTCTTTGTCTGATCCAATCAAACTTATGGACGTTTTACAGATTGATTTTTTACAGCCCATCTATACCTTTACCTTCAGCAACGGTCTAATTGCCTGTTTTGTATTTATGGGCATTGGCGTTATTACGGAAATAGGCTATCTAGTGGCCAGGCCCTTCAGTAGTATGCTAATCGCTATCTTCGCTGAGTTGGGCACAGTAGCCACCTTTCCTATTGCTGTAGCTATGGGGCTGGATTACAAGGAAGCTGCTTCTGTAGCAATGGTAGGTGGAGCAGACGGGCCGATGGTTCTCTACACCTCGTTGGTCCTGGCAAAAAATCTTTTTGTACCCATTACCATTGTTGCATACTTGTATCTTAGTCTGACTTATGGAGGTTACCCATTTCTGATTAAGCTCCTTATTCCCAAGCGCCTACGGGAAATAGAAATGGACACCACTACATTGCCTAAGGTTTCAACCGGGGGCAAAATTGCCTTCTCCATAATCGCCTGTACCATCTTGTCCCTTCTTTTCCCCATGGCTGCACCGTTATTTATGTCCTTTTTCCTCGGAGTAGCCGTTAGGGAAGCAGGCTTAAAGCACTTTATTTCCTTCATCGAGGGACCGCTGCTTTATGGTTCAACATTTTTTCTCGGGCTTCTCCTGGGAGTATTAACCGAGGCCAATACCATCTTGAATCCCGCCGTGCTCAAGATATTAATCCTGGGCATGCTCGCCCTGCTCCTTTCGGGAATCGGGGGTATTATTGGCGGTTATGTCATGTACTTTATCAGTAAGGGTAAATTTAATCCGGTAGTGGGAATAGCGGGTGTCTCCTGTGTTCCTACAACGGCTAAGGTGGCCCAAAAGGCGGTGTCGGAAGCCAACCCCCATGCGATTATACTTCCCTTTGCTATGGGCGCTAATATCAGTGGAGTAATCACTTCGGCCATCCTTGCCGGCATCTATGTCTCCCTGCTGCACTAATAACTATGAATTGCTGCTGCCGCTTTAATAAGTGCGGATACTGCGGCTGCGGAAAAACCGGTGATTTTTACATAATTCAATAAGAAAAGCTATCAAGAAAGGGCTGTCTAAGACAGCTCGTTTTTATGCACAAATGCATTGTTGGTGAAAATGGGACGCAAAAGCAAATAAATACGCACGTAATAGCCAAAAAAAGACGGTAAAATTTTGGATTCTATGCACAAAAGCCATAAAGAAAGAGATGAAACCAAGCCAATTAAACCATAAAACGACCGTTAAAACGCAAAAAACAACAACTCAGAAAAAAGAAGATGAATTTGAAGCTAGGCAGAGCTATAATTAAAGCAAACCAAGAAGAAAAAATGCATAAATGCAGTATAAATGCAATAATGCATAATGGGATGAGGGTCATCAAGAAGGAGGAGTTACCATGAGTCGCCTAAGTTGTGCCAAAAAACCTGTTGTTGCCGTGGCTGATAGCGATAGTCACCTGCTCTACGAAAAGGTTGGGGCAATTGCCAAAATCACCTTAAACCGTCCGGGTGCTTTGAATGCCTTTTCCGTACCCATGATTAAGAGCTGGGCGGAAGCCCTTCAGGATGCCCAGGATGATCCCGGCATCCGGGTAGTAGTGGTTACTGCTGCAGGCAAGGCTTTTTGTGCCGGTGGAGATGTCAAAAGCATGCTGGCCGGAAACGGTTTTATTGCCGATGCTGAAACCGGAGAATGCTGGGGTGAGAAAGCCATAAACCGCAAAGGGGCTTTGACGAACTATGTTCATAAGGTTGCCCTTACTTTAGAGGGCATGGATAAGCCCGTAATTTGCGCTATCAATGGGGTTGCTGTCGGAGCCGGTTTAGACATGGCCCTGATGTGCGATATCAGGATTGCTGCGGACAATGTTCAACTCTCCGGTGGTTATGTGAAAGCCGGTCTGGTTCCAGGTGATGGTGGTTGTTATTTCTTGCCCCGGCTGGTAGGGGTAGCTAAGGCCCTGGAGCTCCTGTGGACCGCTGACTTCATTTCAGCTGAGGAAGCACTGCGCATTGGCATGGTCAATAAGGTAGTCCCCGCCGAAGAGCTGGAGAAGGCTACTATGGAAATGGCGATGAAGATTGCCGACAACCCGCCGGTCTGTGTCCAGATGATTAAGCGGGCTGTTTATTCCAGCCAGCGCACCCAGGACCTGCGTACCGCTTTAGACTTGATTTCCTCTCACATGGCGATTGTTACCGAAATGGATGACTATAAAGAGGGAGTAGCTGCTATCAAAGATAAGCGCAAGCCGGTATTCAAAGGAATCTAACCACCATTCACTAAAAGGAGAGATTGAAGATGAATTTCGGACTGACTGAAGAACAAAAGATGTTACAGGACACGGCCCGCAAGTTTGCGGAAAAAGAAATCGTCCCCACCATGGAAGAGGACCTGAAAAACCATACTTTCCGTCCCGAAATAGTCAAAAAGATGGGGGACATGGGCTTCTTTGGCTGTGGACTGCCTGAAGAATACGGGGGCAATGGCTTCGGAATCCTGGAATCCGTGCTGATTGGCGAGCAGCTGGCCAAAGTTAATGCTTCCTGGCGGTTACCGTTAAACATGCAGAATATCGGACCGGCCCTAACTGTGAACAAGTTTGGTACTCCTGAGCAGAAGGAACGGTTTATCCCTGGTTGGGTGAGCGGGGAATCCCTGGGTTTTTTTGCCATCACCGAACCGAATACCGGTTCTGATGTAGCCAGTATGAAGACTACTGCCACAGACAAGGGTGACCACTGGGAAATCAATGGCAGCAAGATGTGGATCTCCCAGGCTGCCTATGGGGACTGGGGCCTGCTTTACGCCTATACTGACCGGGAAAAGAAATATAAAGGAATGACCTGTTTTATCATCAACCTGAAGGAAACCCCAGGGGTGTCTGTACGGGATATTACCACCAAGATGGGTCTGGCCTGTGCTCCCACCGGAGAGATTGCTTTTGACGGGGCCAAGATACCCAAGGACTCCATATTGGGCAATGCAGGTGATGGTTTTAATATCTGCATGTGGCAGTTGAACAACACCCGGATTAGCTGTGCTGCCGGTGCTTTGGGTGTAGCCGGGGCTGCTATCGAAGCAGCTATAAACTATGCCAATGAGCGGACCCAGTTCGGCCAAAAAATTGCTTCCTTCCAGATGATTAAAGCTTCCATTGCTGAAATGGTGGCTGAGCACGAGGGAGCCCAATTGTTGGTTTACCGGGCTGCCTGGCTGAAGGACCAGGGGCTGCCCAACCAGTATGAAACCTCCCTGGGCAAGCTGGTGGCCAGTGAATCGGCTGTCCATTGTGCCAATGAAGCCATGAAGATCCTGGGTTCCTATGGCTATTCCTCCGAGTATCCGGCTGAGCGCTACCTGCGGGATGCCAAGTCTTTCCAGGTGGTGGAGGGAACTTCCAACATCCAGAAGCTGATCATCTCCGGAGTAGCCCTGGGTGAAAGCAAAAACCGGTAATCTAACTGCCTAACTGCCCTTAAGGGCAGTTTTTTGGTTATTGATTAGCATAGCGAGTTGCCCTGAACTGTAGTATGATATTTAGTAGGGAAACATTGGATGGGAGGCAAGCCTGTGGACGCTCTCTTTTGGCTTTTGACCGAAAAGGTTACCATGGTAATTACCCTCGCCTATCTCTTAAGCCGGGTAAAGATTTTTCGCCGGCTGTTGTATAAAAAAGCAACTGTAAAAGAAAAAGTGGTCCTGGTGGGGATTTTTGCCATGATATCTATTTTTGGAAATTATCCCGGAATTACCGTTGAAGGGGCCATAGTCAACAGCCGGGTAGTGGGCGCGTCAGTGGCCGGGTTATTGGGAGGTCCATGGGTTGGTTTGGGGGCAGGGGTGATTGCCGGTCTACACAGGTATTTCCTTGGGGGATTTACCGCTGTGGCCTGCGGCCTGTCCACTGCTCTGGAAGGCCTGGTTGCAGGGTTGATTGGTTACCACTTTCGGGGCAAACTGAGCCTGAAACTAATTTTCTTTACAGGAGTTTTTATAGAGTTCCTGCAAATGGTAATTGTTCTCCTGATAGCCAGGCCTTTGGACAAGGCCTGGTTACTGGTGTCTATTGTAGGTATGCCCATGATTGTGGTGAACTCCGTGGCTATCACCATTTTTATGGTCATTGTCAGGAATACCTTCCTGGAGGAGGAGCGTCTTGGGGCAACCAAGGCCCAGAAAGCCCTGTTGATAGCCAACCGTACGCTGCCCATTTTACGCCAGGGCCTGAACAAGGAAACAGCCCTGCAGACAGTGAAAATTATTTTTGAGATGGCGGATGTGGCAGCTGTAGCCATTACCGATGAAAAATCTGTCCTGGCCCATGTGGGAGTAGGAGAAGATCACCATCAGGCCGGAGGGCCTATCCAAACCCGTGCCACCAAGGTGGCGCTGCAGCAAGGCCTAACCCAGATTGCCCAGGCAGCTGAGGAAATCGGCTGTGACCGGCCTGGATGCCAACTCAATACAGCGGTGATAGTCCCCTTAAAAGTGAAAGACAAAGTAGCAGGTGTTCTGAAGCTTTACCAGATTAGGGGCCGGAAAATCAGCAGCCTGGATGTTGAGCTGGCAGGTGGGATTGCCGCCCTGATTTCTACCCAGATTGAATTGGCAGACCTGAATAGGCAAGCCGAGCTGCTGACCAGGGCTGAGTTAAGGCTCCTTCAATCCCAGATTAACCCCCATTTTTTATTTAATGCTCTCAATACAGTCAAAAGCATATGCCGGCAAAGACCTGAACAGGCCAGGTTCCTCCTGGGGCAACTGGGTGAGTTTTTTCGCAAGAACCTCCAGACCAACCGCGAATTTGTCACTCTTAAAGAGGAATTGGAACACATCCGGGCCTACCTGGATATCGAACAGGCCCGTTTTGGCGATAAATTAAAGGTTGAGTTTGATGTTGACGAGGAAGCCCTAAACTGCTGCCTGCCTCAACTGCTCCTGCAACCCCTGGTTGAGAATGCTATTAAACACGGAATTTATCCCAAAGTAAAGGGTGGAACGGTTAAAATCAGTATTAGAGCCCAAGAGCGGGAGTTAGCCATAACCGTCAAAGATGACGGGGTGGGTATGTGCCCGGGCTGGGAGGAGAGATTACAAGCCGGAACCCTTGCCACCTCCGGCTTAGGTATCGGTCTGAAGAATGTCAACGAAAGACTGAAAACAATTTATGGTAAAGACCGGGGATTAGGAATTACCAGCAAACCAGGGGAGGGGACCAAAATTTCTGTGACTATTGCTAAGGCCCTGAATGGAGGGGATCAGGTTGATTTCCGTGGCAATTAAATGTAACTTATACACGAAAACATGCCTGATAGGCATGTTTTTTTACATGTTATACAAAAAACACCTTCAGTACAAGGGATAAGGTGTACAATACAAATAATATATACCCTTCTCCCTCTAACAGTAGGTGGGCCCCCTACTGGCAAATGGACTAAATCAGTTATTTTTTACTAAAAAAGGAGGAAGAAAAATTGAATGCTTTAACTCTGGTAATAGCTTCAGCCTGTATTTTGATCATTGCTTACCGGCTTTACGGCAGTTTTCTGGCTACCAAAGTACTTGTCGCCAGGCGGGATGCCGTTACCCCGGCAGTGCGGTTAAATGACGGAAAAGACTATGTGCCTACCAATAAGTGGGTTGTTTTTGGACACCACTTTGCCGCTATAGCTGGGGCCGGACCCCTCATCGGTCCGGTATTGGCCGCCCAATTCGGTTACCTGCCATCTGCCTTGTGGATTCTCATTGGGGCAGTGTTAGGGGGAGCGGTCCATGATATGGTGGTGCTTTTTGCTTCCATAAGACATGACGGCAAATCTCTTTCTGAAATTGCTAAGGATGAGGTTGGCCCCCTGACCGGTGTGGCTACAGGAATCGCTGTTTTGTTCATCGTAATCATAGCAATGTCCGGACTGGCTATCGTGGTAGTCAATGCACTGTTTAATAATCCCTGGGGAGTTTTCACTATTGCCATGACTATCCCCATTGCCATTTTCATTGGCATATACATGAAGTATCTTCGCCCGGGGAAGGTTGGCGAGGCTTCGGCAATCGGTGTGCTGCTGGTTATCCTGGCGGTGCTTGCAGGCCCCTATGTTAAAAATTCTGCGTTTGCCGGTTGGTTCACCTATTCTGCCCAGACTATTAAAATAATGCTGCCCCTTTACGGTTTCGCCGCGGCGGCCCTGCCTGTGTGGCTGTTGCTGGCCCCGCGGGATTACCTCAGTTCCTATATGAAGATTGGGACCATTTTGGCCCTGGCTTTTGGGATTATAGTTGTCCATCCTCAGATTCAGATGCCTGCAGTTACCGAGTTTGTTAAGGGTGGTGGTCCGATAATCCCCGGTAAAGTCTTTCCCTTCCTGTTTATCACTATAGCTTGTGGAGCTATCTCGGGATTCCATGCCCTGGTTGGTTCAGGTACAACTCCTAAGCTGCTGCAAAACGAAGAGGATATCAAGCTGGTTGGTTACGGCGGGATGCTTGTGGAGGCCTTTGTAGCTATCATGGCCTTGATAGCGGCTACAGCCCTCCACCCCGGAGACTACTTTGCCATTAACACTACCCCCGAAGTATTTGCCAAGCTGAACATGCAGGTGGTCGACCTCCCGGTGCTCTCCAAACTGGTAGGGGAAGATGTGGCCGGGCGTCCGGGTGGCGCTGTCTCCCTGGCAGTTGGGATGGCCTCCATTTTTGCCAGCATTCCGGGCTTAAAAGGACTGATGGCCTACTGGTACCAGTTTGCCATCATGTTTGAGGCTTTGTTCATCCTCACAACTATCGATGCCGGAACCCGGGTTGCGCGGTATATTGCCCAGGACTTCCTGGCCCCGCTTATTAAGCCTTTGAAGAATAATAATTCCATACCGGTTACCGTTGTGATGAGTGCACTGGTATCTTTTGCCTGGGGTTACCTCCTCTACGGTGGGGATATCAAGACCATCTGGCCGGTCTTTGGAGTGTCTAACCAGTTATTGGCCATGCTGGCCCTGGCGATTGGCACTACCTTAATTCTTAAGAAGTCTGCCAAGAGAATATATGCCCTGACTACTTTCCTGCCAATGTGTTTTATGGTGACCAGTACCATGAGTGCGGGTTACCTGTCACTGATGAACAACTACCTGCCCAAGGGTCTCTGGGTACCGGCCGTTCTGATTATTATTATGATGGCCCTGGCAGTGATTATTATCGCCGACTCGCTTACCAAGTGGCTGGGAATCCTAAAAAATCCCCAGACTCCTATTGGTCAGAGATGGGACCAAGTTGCTTAAATTCAGTTAACACCTATTTATGTGGAAGGAGGGAGGAACTGTGGTTAAACTAAGTGCGGCCGCAAGGGAGTACATCCTGGAAAAAGGCGGAATATTGACCATTAGCAAGCCTCCCGGTATTTCCTTCTGTTGTGGGCACGCTTCCCTGGAGCCTGAACTAAGCTTTGGCCGTCCCCGGGAGGAAGCCGGGTTCCTTTGTCTGGAATTCGACGGTGTTACAGTATTTCTGGCCCGGGAATTGGCGAAGGTGGAAGGGCTGGAACTGGAGATAACACGCTTTCTGGGGTTGCGAAAGTTGACCCTGAAAGGATGGAAGCCCATTTAAGCCCCATCGGGAAAACGACAGGATGAACCCGGAGCATTCAGATTGCTCCGGGTTTTTATTTGTGTGCAAGCAATTATTAACGGACCGGTAATTGTGACAAAGTTATGATAATTGAGTGATAAGGTTATGGGGAATCTTTGCCT
>JAJZTU010000120.1 GCA_021848765.1 Bacillota bacterium | reverse complement strand
TTTGCGTTGTAAGTGTCCAAAACAAAAAACTGGTAAGTTTCTTGCAATTGCCAATTGGCAAAGAATAACACCTTCAGACCGGCAAAGAAAATGAAAGGAGGTTGACCATGGAAAACCTCGAACTTCAAGATTTCAGCAGCATGCCCCAGTGGCAGCCAAAAGATAACCTGCTTCAGATACTCCAGGAGCAAACAGGGCAACCAATCAGCCGGTGTTACCAATGCAAAAAGTGCTCTGCCGGATGTCCGGTCTCTGAGCTTGCCGACCTGCAAACCAGTGAGGTTATCCGCTTAATCCAACTTGGTGACCGGGAGAAGCTCCTGGCCAGCAACAGAATCTGGCTCTGCCTTTCCTGCAGGACCTGTCAGGCCAGGTGCCCAAATGCCATAGACACCGCGGCTATCGTGGATGTGCTCAAACAAATGGCTGTGCAGGAGCTGAAAAACCTGGGCGAAAAAAATATCCCGGTCTTCTATAACTCCTTCCTTTCCACAGTAAATGCCCTAGGCCGCCTTTACGAGGTCGGAATGATTGGACTCTACAAAATTAGAACAGGGACTTACACCGATGACCTGGCCCTTGGCCAGGAACTCCTGAAACGGGGCAAACTCAAGCTTCTGCCGGAACGAATCCAGGGAATTAAAGCAGTCCGTCAGATCTTTCAAAAAGGGAGGGAGAAGGGATGAAAACAGCCACCTACTACCCGGGGTGTTCCCTCCACTCAACGGCTATAGAATATCAACTCTCCACTGAGGCCATATTTACCGCCCTGGGAATGGATTTGGCCGAGGTAAAGGACTGGAACTGCTGTGGAGCCACCCCGGCCCACGCAGCCGGTGACTTTCTAAGCCACGCCCTGCCCCTCCGCAACCTGATTATTGCCGAGAAGATGGGGGAAGAAATCATCCTACCCTGTGCCGCTTGCTACAACGTGTTCCGGAAAACCCACAAATTCATGCGGGAGTCTACGAAAGAGGCCGATGAGGTCAACAGGGAGGTGGCGGGAATTGTGGGAACAAGATACCAGGGGAAACTGGCGGTAAGACATCTCCTGGAGGTCTTTACCGAGGAGGAGATGTTAAACAAATTTAAGGCCAGTGCGACAAGGCCCTTAACCGGGTTAAAGGTAGCAACCTATTATGGATGTCTCCTCGTCCGCCCCTCTGAGGCCGTTGCCTTCGATGATCCGGAACAGCCCCGTAAGCTGGATTTGCTGATGGAAAGCCTGGGTGCCGATGCGGTGGCCTGGTCGTATAAAACCGACTGCTGTGGAGGCAGTATGGCCGTCCCCAGACCGGGAGTTGTAACCGGACTGGTAGGAAATCTTGTGGAAGCTGCCAGAAGGGCCGGAGCAGAAGCCATTGTAACCGCCTGCCCCCTCTGCCAGGCCAACCTGGACACCCGCCAACACCCGCAAAAAGCCGGCATGCCGGTCTTTTACTTCACTGAACTCATGGCAGCAGCCTTTAACCTGCCCAATCAGGAAAAATGGCTGCGCAAGCATATAATTGACCCCAGACCGTTACTTTCAAGATGAGGGTGGTGAACAAATTGAAAGATAAATCCAAGGATCAGCCAAAGTCCAATCCCCGGCAGGAACCTGTCGGAGCATCCCTGGTAGTGGGAGGAGGCATAGCCGGGATGCAGGCCGCCCTGGATTTGGCAAACGGCGGCTATCAGGTACACCTGGTTACCAACCAGTCCTCCATAGGGGGGAAAATGGCCCAGTTGGATAAGACTTTTCCCACTAATGAATGTGCAATGTGTCTTCTGGGTCCCAAAATGACCGACACCCTGAATCACCCCAATATCCAGATCCATACCTGTACTTCACTGGAAAAAGTTAGCGGCACTGCAGGAAATTTCACCGCCAGAGTAAAAAAGGCTCCGCGGTATGTAGATATCAATGAATGCACTGCCTGCGGAGAATGTGAACAGGTCTGCCCGGTAAAGGTAACCGACTCCTTTAACGAAGGCACAGGTGAGCGTAAGGCTGTTCACAAACTTTTTCCCCAGGCAGTACCCAACAAATACCTGATCGAAAAAAAGGGCATGTCCCCCTGCAGGACCGCCTGCCCCTCGGGAATCAACGTACATGGCTATGTGGCTTTAGCTTCCCAGGGCAAATTCAAAGAGGCCTGGGAACTCATCCGCCAGGAAATTCCTTTCCCCATCATTTGCGGGACGGTTTGCCATCACCCCTGTGAAGGGATTTGCCAGCGGGGTAAACTGGATGCCCCGGTTGCTATCAGCCGAATCAAGCGCTTTGTCGGCAATTACATGCTGGAACACCTGGACGAAGTAAATCTCACTCCTGTGGAACAGTGTGAAGAAAGGGTAGCCGTAGTAGGCTCAGGGCCGGCGGGACTGGCAGCAGCCTACCATCTGTCCGGGCGGGGTTATCAGGTCACGGTGTTTGAAGCCCTTCCCGTAGTAGGCGGCATGATGCGGGTGGGAATCCCGGAATACCGCCTCCCCAAGCGGCTGGTAGAAGCGGAAATTGACCTGATCAGGAAACAGGGAGTAGAGATCAGGACCAATACTCCTATCGGAAAAGACCTCACCCTGGAGATGCTCTTTCAGCAAGGCTATAAGGCTATTTTTCTGGGAATCGGAGCCCACGAACCCCAAAAACTTGGCCTTCCCGGCGAGGATTTGGCCGGGGTCCACCATGGCGTAGAATTCTTAAGAAAAGTAAGCCTTGATCTGGAAAGCAGTAACCGCCTGCACGGCGACAGTAACCAGCCGTATATGAACGGCGAACGGCTGACAGAAAAGGGAGAATCTAAGCTTAAGCTAGGTAAACGGGTAGCGGTTATTGGCGGAGGCAATACCGCCATCGATGCAGCCCGGACCGCGCTCCGCTTGGGAGCGGAAGAGGTAAAAGTCCTCTACCGGCGCTCAGAAGAAGAAATGACTGCTCTTCCCGAAGAAGTCCACGAGGCCAGGGAGGAAGGGGTGGAGTTTATCTTCATGGTAGCCCCCCTGGAGATTATCGGGGACGGAAGGCGAATGAGCAGTATTAGGTGTGTAAAAAACCGGCTGGGAGACCCTGACCCGTCAGGCCGGCGCCGTCCTGAACCCATCTCCGGCTCGGAATTCACCCTGGACCTGGACGATGTGATCATTGCCATCAGCCAGGCCCCGTCGGAGTCCTTCTTTGCTGAAAGTGACAATTCAGTGGCCCGTAAAGGCCGCAATATCCAGGCAGACCCGGTAACTCTGGCCACCAACATTCCCGGCATCTTCGCCGGAGGAGACGCTGTAACCGGACCGGCCACTTTAATCGAGGCTGCTGCGGCAGGCAAGCGAGCCGCAGAGTCCATCCACCGCTATATCCAGGGTCAGGATCTATTGGAAAGCCGCCAGGCGCTTGGTCTCCTTCCGGAAATTGAGAAATCCAAGGCTGAACTGGCCGAAGTAACCAGGCGTCCAAGGTTGGAACCGGACAGAATAGACCTGGGTGAGCGCAAAAAGACCTTCAGGGAAGTTGTCCTGGCCTACACCGGGGAAATGGCTGTAGAAGAGGCTAACCGCTGCCTGAACTGCGGGGTGTGCTGTGAATGCCTCCAGTGCGAAACCGCCTGCAAGAAGAACGCGGTTCAGCACTGTCAGCAGGAAGAGTATCATGACTTAACAGTAGGCTCAGTGATTCTGGCGCCCGGCTTTGATCTCTATGATGCCAGTCTTAAGGGTGAATACGGCTATGGCTATTATCAAAATGTCATGACCTCCATAGAATTCGAGCGCCTGTTGAGTTCAACCGGTCCCACCCAAGGCCATGTAGTGAGGCCCTCAGACCATAAAGCCCCTGCTAAGGTAGCTTTCATCCAGTGTGTAGGCTCCCGGGACTGCAAAAACGGAGCTGAATACTGTTCCTCCATCTGCTGTATGTACTCTACCAAGGAGGCCATTATCTCCCGGGAACACGACCCGAATATTCAACCTACTATCTTTTACCTTGACCTGAGGTCTTATGGCAAGAACTTCGACAAATACGTCCAATCAGCTGTAAACGGTGGGGTGCGCTACCTGCGGGCCATGATCTCCACCGTCAAGGAAGACCCGGTCACCAAGAACCTGGTGATTAAATACTTCCAGGACGGCAGGGTCATCACTGAAGAGTTCGACCTGGTAGTCCTGGCGGTTGGGGTAAGACCCCCCAAAGATGCTGAAAACCTGGCCAAAGCAGGTGACTTCCGGCTAAATGAGTACGGTTTCGCCTGGACCGACCCCCTGAATCCCACTCAGACTTCCCGGACCGGGATACTGGTGGCCGGAGCCTTCCAGGGTCCCCGGGACATTCCCGAAACAGTAATGAATGCCAGTGCGGCAGCAGCTACTGCTGCGGGCATAATGGCCCCGGGCAGGGGCAAACTGGTCAAACCCAAATTCTATCCCAGGGAAAGGGATGTTTCCGGAGAGGAGCCCAGAGTGGGAGTATTCATCTGCCGCTGCGGGATAAATATCGCTTCGATAGTAGACGTTCCCGGTGTGGTAGAGTTTGCCCGAAGTATTCCCGGAGTGGCCCACTGTGAAGAATTCCTTTACAGCTGCTCCCAGGACACCCTGAAGCACATTCAGGAAATTATCCGGGAGCATAACCTCAACCGGGTCGTTGTAGCCTCCTGTACCATCCGTACCCACCAGGCCCTCTTTAGAGAGGCTTTGCGGGAAGCAGGCCTGAATCAATTCCTCTTTGAAATGGCTAACATCAGAGACCAGTGTTCCTGGGTACACCGGGAATATCCGGTCGCGGCTACAGATAAAGCCAAAGACCTGGTGCGCATGGCCGTTAAAAAAGTAATGACCCATCAGCCCCTGCACCTTCACCCTGTGCCTGTGGTACCCAAAGCCCTGATTATTGGCGGGGGAATTGCGGGGATGACGGCGGCACTCAACTTGGCCCAGCAAGGAATGGCTTCCTATCTGGTAGAACGGGAGCCGCAGTTGGGCGGTAATTTAACTAAACTCTATTCTACCTTGGAAGGCAATGACCTGCAGCGGCTCCTCCAGGAGACAATTACCAAGGTTAAGGAAAATCCTTTGATCCAGGTCTTCACCAACTCGGAGTTGGAGGAGTTCTCCGGCCACCAGGGCCACTTTATCACTACTGTCTCCCAGGCCAAAACCCAAGGCAGCCCTATCCGCAGCACCCATAAGGTGGAGCACGGAGTGGTAATCGTAGCCACAGGAGGCAGGGAAAATCCCCCCGACTCTCACTACAGGTACGGCGAAAACGAAAAAATCATCACCGGAATCCAGTTAGAAGCCATGTTGGCAAATAACACCGGGAAGCTTAAAACAGCCAAGTCCCTGGTCTTCATCCAGTGTGCGTCAGCCGGGGATGAGGAAATCCTGAAATACTGCAGCCGGACCTGCTGCGGGCAGAGCATAAAAAATGCGATTAAAATCAAAAAACAGTTCCCTGACACCCAGGTGGTCATTCTTTACCGGGACATCCGGACCTATGGGTTCTACGAAAAATATTACAAAGCGGCCCGTGAATTGGGAATCCTCTTCGTCCAGTATTCGGGAGCCAAACGTCCGGCGGTGGAAATCACCCCCCAGGGCGCCCTGAAAATTCAGGTAATCGACCCTGACAGCAAAGCCTGCCTCTCCCTGGAGCCCAGCTTGTTGGTCCTGGCCACAGGTACCGGTGCCGCGGATAATGCAGGCAAATTAGGGAGCATGCTCAAAGTACCCCGGAACGAAGACGGGTTCTTCGTGGAAACTCACGCTAAGCTGGGTCCCATGGACTTCCCCTCAGCCGGTATCTTTCTCTCCGGAGTGGCCCATGCTCCCAAAACAGTAGCTGAAAGCATCTTCCAGGCTCAGGGAGCGGTAGCCAGAGCCTGCAACATTTTGGCCCAACCTCACTTGATGGTTGGCGGAGTAGTAGCCCGCATCCTGCGGCCCGAACGCTGTGCAGCCTGTCTCACCTGTGTCAGGGTATGCCCCTACAGCGTCCCCAAGGTTAACCGGGATATGGTCGCGGAAATCGACCCTGTCCAATGCCACGGCTGCGGAACCTGTGTAGGTGAATGCCCGGGCAAAGCCATCCAGTTAGAGCACTACCGGGACGACCAACTGCTCGCCAAAATACAGGGCATAAACTAAGCGAAGGAGGCATCAGGCCATGGAAGAATTTCAGCCCAAGATAGTAGCCTTTTGCTGTTACTACTGTGCATATTCGGCCGCGGACCTGGCGGGGTCCATGCGGCTCCAGTATCCACCGGCAATCCGCATGATCGAGCAGCCCTGCAGCGGCAGGGTGGATGTCCGCCTCTTGCTGGAAGCCTTTGAGGAAGGAGCTGACGGGGTATATGTAGCCGGCTGCCTGGAAGGGGACTGTCACTTCCTGAAAGGCAACTACCGCGCCAAGTTGAGAGTGGGGCAGGCCAAAAAAATCCTCGACGAGGTCGGCATCGGCGGCAGCCGCCTGGAAATGTTCAACCTCTCCGGCTCCATGGGTCCCAGGTTCGCCGAAATTGCCTACGAAATGACCGAACGCATCAAGACCCTGGGCCCCAGCCCCCTAAATAAAATCCGGGCTCAAGCCCATGACCTGAAATCCTCGCCCGCAGACCCACCCCTACAAGCCGTGGGTAAGTAGAAAAACCCCTGAGAAAGAGGTGAACTAAATGATAGTAGCCCAGCAGAAGCCCATCAAGGAGATCGCCGGCCTGATCGAGGATGCCGGAAAAGTCCTCATCGTTGGCTGTAACGAATGTGTAACCGTTTGTCTGGCCGGGGGCGAAAAAGAAGTAGGAATCCTGGCAACCTCCTTGAGACTCCTCAGGGAGCAGGAGGGCAGACCCCTGCATACCATAGAAGAAACCCTTACCCGCCAGTGTGAAAACGAATACCTGGAGCCCCTGGAGAAACTGGCTGCCGAAGCTGACTGCATCATCTCCATGGCCTGTGGAGTAGGAGTTCAGTTCCTGGCCGAGAGATTCCCTGACAAATGGGTAGTCCCGGCCCTGGATACCAAATTTGCCGGAGGGGCGGTAGAGCACGGGAAATGGGAGGAGCGCTGCGGTCTATGCGGAGACTGCATCCTGCACAAAACCGGAGGCATCTGTCCCATCATCCGCTGTTCCAAACGCATTCTCAATGGCCCTTGTGGTGGCTCCCAGAACGGGAAATGCGAACTCAAGGATACCACCTGTGCCTGGCAGCTAATCTATGACAAAATGTCCGCCCTGGGCCGCCTGGAACAGCTGATGGAAGTCGAACCGGCCAAGGATTGGTCCAAAGCCAGGGACGGAGGGCCACGCAAATTAATCAGGGAGGATGTGATGCTATGATGGAAGGAAAAAGCAGACTGCAACAGCTCCTGGAAAAGGGTGAGTTCGTGGTTACCAGTGAAATCGGACCCCCTAAGAGCGCTTCCGGTCAGAGCATCCGTCATCACACCGAGGAATTAAAGCCTTACTGTGACGCCATGAACCTAACCGACAACCAAACAGCCATTGTCAGGTTATCCAGCATAGCCGCCGGGGTGCATGTGATCCAGGCCGGAGGAGAGCCGGTTATCCAGATGACCTGCCGGGACAGAAACCGTATCGGCATCCAGAGTGACCTCCTGGGAGCTTATAGCCTGGGCATGAAAAACATCCTCTGCCTGTCCGGAGACCACCAAAGCTTTGGCAACCATGGAACCGGCTGTAATGTTTATGACATCGACTCCATCCAGCTCATCCAGACTGTTAAAAGGATGAGGGATGATAAGGCCTTCCTTTCGGGAGAGCCCATCAAGGAAGATGAACCCAGGTTCTTTATCGGAGCGGTGGCAAATCCCTTTGCCGACCCTTTCGAGTTCCGGGTCTTCCGGCTGGAGAAAAAGATTAACGCCGGAGCCCAGTTCATCCAAACCCAATGCATCTTTGATCTGGAGCGCTTCGAACGCTGGATGGAACTGGTCCGCCGGAGAGGGCTTCACGAGAGGTGTCACATCCTGGCCGGAGTGATGCCGGTTAAATCAGCCAAGATTGCAGCTTATATGCAGAAAAACGTATCCGGTATGATTGTACCTGATGCCATGGTAGAACGCCTGAAACAGGCTGAAGACCAAAAAGCCGAAGCAGTGGAAATCTGTGTGGAGCAAATCAAACACCTAAAAACCATCAAAGGTATTAGCGGTGTGCACATAATGGCAGTAGCCTGGGAAGAAATAGTCCCAACCATCGTGGAAAAAGCAGGTTTAATGCCCAGGCCGAAAGCAGCTGGGTAGTGGAAAAGGAGGTAATCCGTCATGGCTGTAAATAAAGAATGGTTCCCCAAATATCCCCCCGGATTGAGAAAGGCCCTGGGAATGGACCGGGAGAAGCCTCAACTGGAGGTGCTGCCCAAGGATCCCACCCCTGTCAAAAGCGCTATGCCGGTAACGGTCTTCTACTGGTGCCGGGTATGCCAACAGAAAACTCCATCCAGCGAGACCAAAAGTTGTGACTGTGGAGTGATTATGTGCAATACCTGCTGGCAGGAATGGGAAGATACCTGCCCTATTTGTGAGACCAATTTGAAGTAGTAGGAAAAATGTCAGGAACAGTACCCCCCGGGAACTTTGCACCATAACATAAAGAAAAAAATGAACCGGGGGTTGAACAAATGTCCGGATTAATAAGTATCGTAATCCCGGCCTGGAATCAACTGGAATATACCAGGCAGTGTATTAACAGCATCCTGGCCTATACCACACTGCCCTATGAATTGATATTGGTGGACAACGGTTCAAGGGATGGCACTCTGAAATATTTCCTGTCCATAAAAGGGGCAACAGTAATTCACAACCCCCAAAATCAGGGCTATGCCCGGGGAAATAACCAAGGTATCCGCAGGGCTAAAGGGGAATACGTTCTCCTATTAAATAATGACACCATCGTCACCCACCGGTGGCTGGAGCTCCTCTTAAACTGTCTCAACTCTAACCCGGAATTCGGAGCCGTAGCTCCCCGGTCGAACTTTGCTGCCATAACCGGTTACGAAGGCCTGAATTTTAACTCCATAAGTGAAATGCAAGCTTATGCCAGGCATCACAATCGCTGTGACTCCAGTAAGTGGTTTAGCGTTGAATGGCTCCCTGGATTCTGTCTGCTAACCAGGCGCTCCGTCCTGGAAGAGGTCGGCTTGTTGGATGAAAAATTCTACCTGGGCCTGTGTGAGGATGTTGATCTATGCCGCAGAATCGCCAAGGCAGGTTACCAAAACGTCTGTGCAGGGGATACCTTTGTTTTTCACTACGGAAGCCGCACATTTACGGGCCAAAACATAAATATGATTGAACTAAGTAATAAAAACAGCAAATACCTGGGCGAAAAGTGGGGGACTTAAGGGTGTACCCACAACGAAGTCCGCCGCAAGTTGATGCGGCGGACTTCGTTGTGTTCCGATTTTCCCATTCTACCCCCCAAGAAAACTGAATACCCAATAGAGCAGCATAGCTGCTAAGGCAGATACGGGAATTGTGACAAACCAAGCCGTAACAATTTGTTTGGCCACACCCCAGTT
>JAJZTU010000119.1 GCA_021848765.1 Bacillota bacterium | reverse complement strand
AGAAGGTAGTTCCTGCGTCCATGAGACTTTGTGTGTCGATTCTATTTTTTTAAAAAGTGTGACTTAGGTCACTCTTTTTTTATTTCACCCCTAAAGTCTGGCAGGAGAATAGGCGATAACATAGAATATAGTGGAGTAAAGTGGTTTAAAGTGGATGCGTGTGGAGGGAAAGTGGGGTGAAAGTGGATGTTCATGGGGGAATATCAACACACAATTGATCCCAAAGGAAGGCTAATCGTCCCTGCCAGGCTCCGGGAGGGGCTGGGGGAGAAGTTTGTGGCCACCAAGGGCTTGGACAATTGCCTGTTTGTTTATCCCATGGACGAGTGGAAGCTCCTGGAGCAGAAGCTCAAATCCCTCCCTTTCACCCGTGCCGACGCCAGGTCATTTGTACGCTTCTTCTTTTCCGGGGCCACCGAATGCGAGGTGGATAAGCAGGGAAGAATATTAATCCCTGCCAATCTCCGGGAATATGCCAAACTGGATAAAGATGTTGTCCTCCTGGGAGTTTCCTCCCGGGTGGAAATCTGGAGCAAGGACCTCTGGGAGAACTACAGCCGGCAGGCTGAAGAATCCTACAACGAGATCGCCGAAAAAATCGTGGACCTGGATCTGGGAATTTAGCAAGGCCGAAATAAAACCAGGTTACTGTGACTTAGATCAAATCAGACAGGCGAAGCTTGGGTTAAACCAGGTAACCGAAGCATTACAAAGGCAGGAGACCATACCAAGGAAGGTGCCACCATGGAATTTCATCATATCTCCGTACTCCTGGAAGAATGTATGCAGGGCCTAAAGCTGCATTCGGAAGGCACTTTTGTGGACTGCACCCTGGGTGGAGCGGGGCACAGCAGGGAAATCCTGGAGCGGACCGGACCCACGGGTAAACTCATCGGAATCGACCAGGACAAGGCGGCCCTGGAAACCGCCCGGGAGCGCCTGCGAGCCTACGGGGACCGGGTGATGCTGGTGCATAATAATTTTTACAACCTGGCGGACATTCTGGACGGCCTGGGAATAGCCCAGGTGGATGGTGTGCTCTTTGATCTGGGGGTTTCCTCTTATCAACTGGATACCGCTGAGCGGGGGTTTAGCTACCAGCACGATGCACCTCTGGACATGCGGATGAATCCCGACCCGGCTCAGCCCACGGCCCGGGAGCTGGTGAATACCCGGTCAGCGGAAGAATTGAGCAGGGTCATTTGGGAATATGGTGAAGAACGTTGGGCCAAGCGGATTGCCCAGTTCATTGTCCGGGAAAGACAGCAAAAAGTCCTTGAGACCACCGGCGAACTGGTGGAAGTGATTAAAAAGGCTGTTCCGGCAGGGGCCAGGCGTGAAGGCCCTCACCCGGCCAAGCGCACCTTTCAGGCCCTGCGGATAGCCGTAAATGACGAACTTAACCGCTTTGAACAGGCTTTGCACCAGGCAGTAAACAGGCTAAAAAAGGGAGGAAGGGTCTGTGTAATTACCTTTCATTCCCTGGAAGATAGAATTGCCAAGCAGGTCTTCGCTGAATTGGCTAAAAAATGTGTCTGCCCGCCCGAATTACCGGTTTGCCGCTGCAACAAAGAACAGACGGTCAAAGTGATAACCACTAAACCTGTTATGCCAGGTGAGGCGGAAATTGCCGCTAACCCGCGGGCTCGCAGCGCCAAGCTGCGCATCGCCGAGCGCCGGTAGGATAAACGATGCTCTTGTTCTAGCGTGGAAGGAGGTTGCATAGAGTTGATACTAGCGAAGGAAAAGCATGATTACCGAAGCTGGGAAGTCCCAAAAGAGGCCCCGCAGAAAAAAGTCCGCCAAGCGCCTAAAAAGCAGAAAAAGGCGCAGAAGGGCTACCTCTTAATTGTAATCCTGGCCTTTATCCTGGGGATTGTTATTGCCGCCCGGTATACTCAGGCAGCAGTGGTAGGTTACCAATTAAATAAATTAAATGGGGAACTGGCCCTTTTGGAGAAGGAAAACCAGCAGCTAAACGTCGCATTAAACCAACTGAAGTCCCTGGACCGGATAGAGAAAATAGCTACCACCAAACTGGGTATGGTATCTCCTCAGGAAGTCCAGTTTGTTGCCATCCAGACCAGGTCCGGCAATTCCTTCCCCGGTAGTATCAATGCGGGGGAGCGGGAACAGGACGGCCGGCAGGCAGCCAAACCGGGGCAGGTCCAGGGTGTGCTGGGGGCTTTGGCCTCGGTACTCTACCAATGGGAAAAGGGTTCCGCCCCGGCCGAGGCCAGCACCGGAAATTAGTCACCCCCAAAAGGAGTGGAAAAGTTGTACACCACCAGTGTGGAGATGCGAAAAAGGATTACCATACTGTTGACACTTATCTCAATGGTCCTGCTGTTGCTCATGTCCAGACTGGCCTATTTGCAGTTCGTAAAGGGGAACGAGCTAACTGATAAAGCAATAGATAACCGTTTGCGTGAGGTCCCCGTAGAGGCACGACGGGGAACTATTTATGACCGTAATGGCAAGGAATTGGCCGTAAGCATCAGTTCTGAAGCGGTGGCCGCCGAACCCAGGCGGGTCACGGACCCTGAGGGCACCGCGGCCAAACTGGCTCCTGTGTTGGGGATGGATAAGGAAGTTATTAAAAAGCTGCTGACCAAGAAAACAGGTTTTGTTTGGATTAAACGAAAAGTGGAAGACGCCAAAATAAAACAACTGAAGCAAATGGAGAGTTCCAAGGAAGGGGAGTTGGCAGGAATTCGTTTTATCCCTGAGAGCAGCCGCTACTATCCCAATGACAACCTGGCCGCCCATGTGCTGGGTTTTGCCACCAGAACGGATGCTATTGGCGCCGGTGGGATAGAGGGGGCTATGGACAAGGAACTGAAGGGGATCGCGGGGAAAATTGTCTCGGAAAGGGATGCGGCAGGCCGGGAAATTCCCAATGGGGAGTCGAAATATATTGCTCCCATAGAGGGTAAGAGCCTGGTCCTGAGCATTGATGAAACCATCCAGCATTTCGCCGAGCGGGAACTGGATAATATTGTCCAGAAGTACCAGCCCAAGCATACGGCCATTATAGTTATGGATCCTAAGACCGGTGAAATTCTGGCCCTGGCTAACCGGCCGGACTACAATCCCAATAAATATTGGGAGTTTGACCAGCAAACCTGGCGGAACTTTGGGGTTTCTGATTCCTATGAGCCGGGTTCCACCTTTAAGGTAATCACTGCAGCTGCTGCCCTGGAAGAAGGGGCAGTGAGGCCGGGTGACCACTTCTATGACCCGGGCTATAAAGAGGTATTGGGTAAAAAAATCAAGTGCTGGAAGGCAGGAGGCCATGGCGCCCAGACCTTTGTCCAGGTAGCCGAAAATTCCTGCAACCCTGGCTTTATCACCGTTGGTTTGGCCCTGGGTGTAGATAAATTCACCCAGTACCTGCAAGCTTTTGGCTTTGGCAAACAAACCGAAATAGAGCTTCCCGGGGAAGCTACCGGGATTTTGGTAAATCCTAAAAAAGCAACTCTCCTGGACCTGGCCACCATGTCCATCGGCCAGTCTAATGCCGTTACCTCTATCCAATTGGTTACAGCGGTAGCTGCGGTGGCCAATGACGGAGTTTTGATGAGGCCCCAGTTGGTCAGGGAAATCCGGGATGTAAACGGTAATGTCCAGCAAATTCAACCGAAACAGGTTAGACAGGTAATCTCCAAGTCAACTGCCCGGGAGCTCCGGGGGATTTTGGAGAATGTTATAACTAACGGAACAGGTATAAATGCTTATCTGGAAGGTTACCGGGCTGCCGGCAAGACGGGTACAGCCCAGAAAGCCGGGCCAACCGGCGGATATCAGCAGGGTAAATATGTTGCTTCCTTTGTGGGCTTTGCTCCGGCTGATAATCCAAAAATTGCCGCCTTGGTAGTTATTGATGAACCTCAGGGAGCAGTTTACTACGGTGGGCAGATTGCCGCCCCGGCCTTCAAGGCAGTGGTTGGTGATGCCCTGAAATACCTGGGAGTTCCCCCCCAATTAACCCAGAGTGATGTTAAGGACAAAACAGAACAGCCCAAGGCCCAGAGGATTGTACCGCAGTTGATCAACCTGCCGTTAGGAGAGGCACAGAATACCTTGTTCCAGGAAAAATTGACCTGGAGCACAGAGGGGCAGGGAAAAGTAGTGTTAGGCCAGTTCCCGCTGCCTGGCGCTGAGGTAGCGGAAGGAACAAAAGTGACCATCTATCTGGGTCAATCCGCCCAAGGGATTCCGGCGGACAGTGAGGTCACTGTACCCAGTGTAATTGGCAAAACTCTCCGGGAAGCGGCAGCTATGCTGGCTTTGACCGGCCTAAAGATGGAACCTGACGGTTCCGGGGTAGCCGAGAGCCAGAACATTCCTCCCAGGACTAAGGTTAAGGCGGGCACGGTAGTAAAGGTAAAATTCGTTCCGCCAACAAAACCGCCGGATAATCCGGCCTTGGCCCCGGAGGGTGGGGGCGCTGAGGGCCATGAAGGACCATAATACCGCAAGGACTCAGAGTTGGAGTTGGAATGACCCTTATTCCGCTCTGTTCTGGGTCTTTTTCGAGTTTTTAGGTATAGATTTTTCGGGGTTGGCAAAAATTAGTAAAGTAAGGGGGTTGTTCGTGTGAGTACACCTAAGCTGCAAGATTTAATTCAAGATTTCAAGATAAAAAACAGCCAAGGGGATTTGCAGGTGGCTATCCGGGGGATAGCTCATGATTCCCGCAAAGTGGGACCGGGGTTTATTTTTGTTTGTATTGAGGGCTACAAAACTGATGGCCATAGTTATATTGCCCAGGCGGTGGAACAAGGCGCTGCGGCGCTCCTGGTGGAGAAGGACCCTTTAGGCTTGGGACTGCCCCCGGAAGTACTGAACAAAGTATCCTGGGTGCAGGCCGACAACACCCGGACCGCCCTGGCCTGGGTCAGTGCGCGGTTCTTTGGCTTCCCGGCCGGTCAGCTTACTATGATCGGGGTTACCGGGACCAACGGGAAAACTACCACCACCCATTTAATAGAGGCGATCCTCAAATCCAGGGGACACCGGGTAGGGCTGATTGGTACAATTCACAATAAAATTGGGGATGAAGTCCTGCCGGTTACCAATACCACACCCCTGCCACTGGAACTTCAGGAACTTTTGGCGATGATGGTGGAAAAAGGGGCCGACTATGCAGTGATGGAGGTATCCTCCCATGCCCTGGATTTGGGCCGGGTAGAAGCCTGTGAGTTTGATATAGCGGTTTTCACCAATCTGACTCAGGACCATCTGGACTTCCATGAGAACATGGAAAATTACCGCGCAGCCAAGACCAAACTTTTTGCCAATCTTAACCCCCAAGGTGGGAAAGGGCACCCTAAATATGGTATTATTAATAGCGATGACCCGGCGGGGCAGTATATCCTGGAAAAAAGCCAGGGACAGGTGATTACATACGGGATTAAGCATGACGCCCAGGTTAAGGCCGGCAGTGTCTCGGTAAAAGCAGGCGGTGTATCCTTTACCGTGGATACCCCCTGGGGTAAAGAGGATTTCAACCTGCGCTTAACCGGCATGTTCAGCGTGTATAATGCCTTGGCTGCCATCAGTGTGGGACTGGTGGAAAAGCTTGATTTAGCTGTGATCAAGCAGGTTCTGGAAGGGGTATCCGGAGTAGCCGGCCGCTTTGAGTTAATTGACGAGGGGCAAAATTTCGGTGTGATTGTAGACTATGCCCATACCCCGGACAGCCTGGAGAATATCCTGAATACTGCCCGGGAATTTGTAAAAGGCCGCATTATTACCGTTTTCGGTTGCGGCGGGGACCGGGACCGCACCAAGCGCCCCATTATGGGCGGCATTTCTGCCCGCCTCAGCAGTTATACGGTAATTACCTCCGATAATCCCCGCAGTGAAGACCCTGAGGCTATCCTCAGGGAAGTGGAGGCAGGGGTAAAGGAAGTAGTGGGGCCTGAGAAGTATACTAAGCTGGTGGACCGCAGGGAAGCAATTGCTTATGCCATTAAGCTGGCCGGCCCGGATGACCTGGTGATTATTGCCGGCAAGGGCCACGAGACCTATCAAATAATCGGAGCTAAAACCCTGCCTTTTGATGACCGGGAAGTGGCGCGCCGGTGTTTGCGGAGCTTACTTACCGACTAAAGAGGGCCGGCAGATCAGGGGGGTTAATATGTATAAGTTCACTTTAAAAGAAATCGCCTCCGCTGTTGGGGGAAGGATTTTACAGGGAAACCCGGCCGCAAGTTTTACGCAGGTTTCCACTGATACCCGGAAAATTCGACCGGGAAGCATTTTTGTAGCCCTAAAGGGGGAGCGGTTCGATGCCCATGATTTTTTGGCTGACGCAATCTCGCAGGGAGCAGCCGCACTGCTGGTGAGCAGGCCTGAGGAGATGCCTGTATCCCCGGCGGCTCAGGAAATACAAGCAATCCCGGTAATCCTGGTGGAGAATACCCTAAAGGCTTTGCAGGACCTGGCCGGGCATAACCGGAGAAAAGCAGGGGTACCGGTGGTTGCTGTTACCGGCAGCGCCGGGAAGACCACTGTTAAAGATATGATTGCCGCTGTACTGGAGCAGAAGTTCTCTGTGCTTAAGACCGGTGGCAACTTTAATAATGAAATTGGCCTGCCCTTAACACTTTTAGAACTGGGGCCGGCACATCAGGCTGCCATCGTCGAAATGGGAATGCGGGGCAAAGGGGAGATTCAAGAACTGGCCCGGATTGCCGGGCCCGATATCGGGGTGATTTCCAACATTGGAGAAGCTCATATCGAGCTTTTGGGTTCAGTGGAGAATATTGCCCGGGCCAAGGGAGAGTTACTGGAAGAGCTGCCCTCTAAAGGAGTGGCTGTGCTCAATGGGGATGACCCCTGGTTGCGCACGCTGGGAGAGCAGTTTAAAGGAAAGGTAGTTTACTATGGTTTTAACGCAAACAACCAGCTGAGGGCCACCGACTGGCAGATGACCGGGCCTGCTATGAGTGAGTTTGCGGTAAATATTCTCAAGAACGGCAATTACGAAAAAACCATGGTTGTGAGGATACCGGTTCCCGGCCGGCACAATGTTCTAAATTCACTGGCAGCAATAGCGGTAGGTTTGGAAATGGGCCTGAGCCACGGGGACATTTCCCGGGGGCTGATGCAATTATCTCTTTCGGCTATGCGGCTGGAAATTAAGACCGGGCAGCCTTGGGTAATCATCAATGATGCCTACAATGCCAATCCGGCATCCATGCGGGCGGCTTTAGAAGTATTAGCCGGCTATCCCTGCACAGGCAAGCGGATTGCAGTCCTCGGCAACATGCTGGAGTTGGGGCCGGAAGCGGAAAAGGGCCACAGGTCAGTTGGGGATACTGCGGCCGGCCTGGGGGTGGACACTTTGATTACCCTGGGGGATATGGCCCGGTGGATAGCTGAGCAAGCCCTTGCCCAAGGAATGGAGGAATCTGAAGTTACTGCCTGTACGGAAAAGGAACAGGCAGTCCAGGCCCTGCAGGCTCTCCTGCAGCCGGGAGATGTGGTTCTGGTCAAGGGTTCAAGGGGCATGAAAATGGAAGAGATCATCGGGTCAATAGCATGATACAGGAGGGGCTTGTCAAAGATGGAGCGGGTTTTAATCGCCATGGGACTGTCAGCGCTGCTGACAGTATTAACAGGACCAATCTTAATTCCTTTTCTACACCGGTTGAAGTTCGGTCAAAATATCCGTCATGACGGGCCTCAGCGGCATTTACAGAAAGCGGGTACGCCCACCATGGGCGGGGTTATGTTCTTGGCGGGTCTGGTGGTAGCGGTACTGGCTATGAGCAGTAGGACCCCGGAGCTGTGGGTCCTGCTTGGAGTCACCCTCAGCCATGGATTGTTGGGGTTTACGGATGATTTCATCAAGGTAGTGCAGAAGCGCTCACTGGGCCTGCGGGCCAAGGAGAAAATCCTGGGACAGACCCTGGTCGCCTTGTTTCTCGCTTATACAGCCGCATACCCCCTAAAACTGGGTACCGGCATCGTAATACCTTTTTCAGGCGCTGTGCTGGATTTTGGCTTTGTGGCCTATTTTATCCTCATTTGGTTTGTCGTAGTGGGCGCCAGCAATACTGTGAACCTCACTGACGGATTGGATGGTCTGGCTGCGGGAATTACGGTAATTACGGCCACCGCATTTACTCTCATCGCTTTGATGGTAGGCAAGCCGGAAGTGGCAGTTTTCGGAGCCGCTTTGGCTGGGGGCTGTTTAGGATTCTTGAAATATAATGCCCATCCTGCCCGGGTTTTCATGGGGGATACCGGTTCCCTGGCCCTGGGGGGAGGACTGGCGGCCATGGCTGTACTGACCAAAACTGAGCTGCTCCTGCCCATCATCGGCGGGGTGTATGTTGCCGAAGGCCTTTCCGTGATTATCCAGGTGATTTCCTTTCAATCCACCGGTAAAAGGGTTTTCCGGATGAGTCCTTTGCATCACCACTTTGAACTGGGGGGCTGGTCTGAGCAGAAGGTCGTCCGCACATTCTGGCTGGCCTCAGCAGTCTGTTCGCTGGTGGGACTCATGGGACTGTACAATATTGGCTAGAGAGTCCGGCCGGAGTGTGCATAAAATTAACCGAATGTTAAGGTGAATCAAGGAGGATATCAATGGACGTTAAAGGAATGCGGATTCTGGTAGTAGGCATGGCCAGGAGCGGAATTGCCACTGCCAGGTTTCTGCAGGGCAAAAAGGCAATTGTCACCATTACTGACGCTAAACCCAGAGCACAGCAGGAGGCGGCCGCAGCCGAACTGGAAGCCCTGGGTATTGAACTTGCACTGGGTAATTACCCCCAGGACATAGGAAGCAAATACCAACTGGTAGTTACCAGCCCGGGGGTACCCCTGACCATTCCGCCGATTCAAGAGGCGTATCAAGCAGGGGTGCCGGTTATCAGTGAAATTGAACTGGCCTATCGTTTTGCCAAAGCGCCTATGGTAGCAATTACCGGGACCAATGGCAAAACCACCACTACTACCCTGATTGGCGAGATGTTCCGCCAGGCCGGGTGGCAGGTGTGTGTGGCCGGAAATATCGGCCTGCCCCTGATTTCCGAAATCGAAAAATATCCGGCAGAAGCCGCAGTAGTGGTGGAAGTGAGCAGCTTTCAACTGGAGACAACTGACCGGTTCAAACCCAAGGTAAGCCTTATTTTAAACCTTACCCCTGACCACCTGGACCGCCACGGGACCATGGAGAACTATGCTGAGGCTAAAGCTAAGATTTTTGCTAACCAGGCAGCAGGTGACTTTACAATCCTGAACTATGATGACCCAACGGTGGCCGCCTTTGCTGAGCGGAGCAGCGGTCAAGTCATATTTTTCAGCAGGGTGCATAACCTTACAAAAGGGGTATGTGTCCAAGACGGTCAAGTGGTTATCAAGGACGGGGAAAGGGTATTGCGGGTGCTGAATACCGGGGATATCCGCATTCCGGGCGCCCACAACCTGGAGAATGCCCTGGCCGCCGTTGCTGCAGGTTGGGTTATGGGCCTGTCACCGGTCGCACTGGCCGGTACTCTGAAAACCTT
>JAJZTU010000118.1 GCA_021848765.1 Bacillota bacterium | reverse complement strand
TCCGGATCCGTTGGTCAGACCCCAGGAGGATAACTACATCAAAGGAACGAATCTCTGCCAGCAGGTTTAAAATGCGGTCCAGCAGGTCCGGCCCTTTAAAGCTGTGGACAAAGTTCCAGCGCTCCTCTTCGCTGAGCAGAAAGATAAATTCTACTCCCTCCCGGCTCAACGCTTGGGTTAACTCCTCCTTGTTGGCCACTGGAAAACCAAGTACCGCAATTCTTTCACCTTTATGAATCTCGCCTGCCGATTCCAGGCGGGAAATCAGGGTACGGTCTACTCCCAATCTCCGGGCCACTTCCAGTTGGGATAGTCCCAAAGCTCGAAGGCTCAGGACTTTTTCAATGATAGCAATCACCTTCCGCCGGCTTACTATCTTCTCTCCGATGCGAAACAAATCCAACACGTTTCACCTCCGGAAAACGGATTTCGTGCTGTGCACAATCTGTGTACAGTAAGAAGATATCCAGGCAGCGCCGGTGATATACATTGGGCAGGAAAAAATTTGAGCAAAGCAAAAATCCGCCCGTATATAGGGCGGATTTAAAAAACTTGGCTTGCACAAAGCTCTTATGAAAACAGCCTCGGCATTACAATATTTTAACAAAACCTAAGGGCATTCGCTTTTTTTACTTTTGCCACCTACCTGGACATTTCTTATTTGATAATTTTTATCATTGTATCATTATCCTGTGATTCCACAAGCTCTACACGCCTGCCTGTTACTCTATATTTCCAGACACTTACCGGCTGTTTACCGTTTATCTTTATCTGCCATGTTTTTGTCAGGGTAATGGTATATTCGTCATTACCATCAGAAACACACTTTGTTTCCAGAACGCATCTTACGTTCATACCCGGATCAGGACCGCCCGTTCTGACCAGTATCTCTCTTGTGCCGTTCCATTCGGGGAAATCCCTTCTCAGCAGGGTAACAAGATAAATTGCCGAACCTACACCATTATCAACCTTTTCTTCCCTACGTCCTATGTAAATAGGGGCATCTGTCCTTTCAATCTTTTCAAGATATTCTCTTGCCTTGGTCTCTTGTACGTTCCATAGTTCTTTGACGGTTTTATCGTCACTTTTTATGAACATATCTGCCAAATCCTTGGGGAACATATCCCTTATGGATTTCTCCCACAGCCCTCCATCCATCGGCTGCCTGTATTCCAGTATCTCGTACACACCGTTTTTATGTTTTTTCAGCTGCATCCTGATTGGCTCTCCGCCGCCTCCCGACACAACGGTGAACGCACCGCTTTCAAACCCGAACCAATGGAAGCTCACCCTCATATAAACGTTTATTATTCCGTCTTTTTCCTCTGTCCGGTAAATCTCATGGGCTTCTATCGCCTTTTCACCCATCCGGTATGCCCTTCTGTTTTTTGAAAGAATGCAGTTTGATATAACATCCTCCATGTTTTTCATATCCGTATGTGCGGGCAAAACAAGCTTTGGCTTACCTTGAGTATTCTTGAATAAATCATAATCAGCATCAACTATGTGAAAGTCAGCGTCTTTTTCAAACGCTCCATACTTGTAAAACCATTCCCTGCCGCTGCTTGTACCTAAACCCTTTTGCCCGTCAAACACTCCCATAATCTTTGCGCAGGCGCACGCCATGATATATTCCTTAAGACCGTCCTCGTTGCTTTGCGCAAAAATATCAAGCATGGTGTCAAGGGCGGGTTTCCCCAAGGCTACAAGCTCTTCAAAGACGGGATTTTCCTTGATATAGTCATAGGGGTTTGAAGATATGTACGGGGTGTTTTCCACCAACGCCTTCAAGAGATTTTCTACCTTACCAGCTACTTCTGATTGTGGCGTCTCTTGGCTGGTATTAATGGTGTCCATGGTCAAAGTAACTATCAGAGGCAATAATCCTTCATTTTCTCCTCCCGTCCAGCCTCCTTTACCATTTATAAATCTGTAAATGAACTTGCCACCTTCTGTTGAGTTTATCAAATCGGATTTCCCATCACGGTATATAAGTCTGACTGTAAACCTCGGGTTACTCTCCTGCCGCTCCATCTCTTTTGGGTTTTCATAAGTTTTTGTATTCTTCATACCGTTTTTTAGTATGTTATAAATCTCTTTAATCTGCTCACTGTTTTCACTTACCATAAGTTTTTTAAAAGAGTAATTTCTCCCAAGACCTGTTGCAATATGGCTGCAGTTTACTTCAACTGCTTCAATCATTTGAACATCTTGAGTTACAATATTAATTTTGCTTCTGGCCGTTGTAAGTACTGTTAAACCCAAAACAGCCAGCATTATAATTGCTATAATAGCAGAAAGCACCGTATATCTTTTATGTTTCACCATTTCGGTTTCCTCCTTAGCCGTCAAAAAAAATACCTATGTAGAAAGCTTCTCCGGCGTGAACTAGTCGGCAAAACTTAGTCCGTCGACCCTTTCAAACATATCTCTTCCCTTGGCCCATCCGAGAAGATTAGTTTCAGACTTAATCAGGAACCAGTCATCGTAGTAATTTTTAGATGGGGGAGCGCATAAAACTATGGTTATCCTACTTCCCTTTTGTAACTTGGCTACTACACTGTTATCTGTTCTACTTTTTTGCAGGGCAAAACTTTCCCTTACGGTACCCTCCTGGTTAACAGAATAGAATTCCTGGGGAACATATTTAAGAATCCTCTGATTGGTTAGGACATATTTACTGGTTTTACTCCAGAAACCCATCCAGTCGTCCACGTAAACAATTCCATTTCCCGTAAACTTAGGCCACCTGGACAGGCGTCCCATTTCTTTGAGCACTGTCCCATCAAAACCGTAAACTAGGAATTCATCATCACTGCTGGGCCCAGGTGTATGGACAGCTACCTCCTTATGCTTATCGGACTTATCAATATCAACTATAACGAAACCATCGGCACCGCCTTGTTTTAATTTACCTTTGACCGATGCCTGACCTGCCTTTAGAACAAAGTTCCCTTCTTGATCAATGTCTGATATTTTTATTTCTTCTTCAGTCCCGTCACCATTCAGGTCTTCTTTGGCCACTTTGAAAAATGTAAACTGTGCCGGTTGGGGTTCTTGTGCTGATTGGTGCTCCTGCTTTACATTACCGGTCTTCTGTCCTAAAAAGACCAGTTCTCTTAAAATTAGATTGAACCTGGGGATCATTCCTTCTTCTCCGTCTTCATCATAATACATGTTTACCTGGTAGATTGAACCACCCTGTTGAAAAACAATAACCCTAATAAACTGCCCGGACAAATTGTAGCCTGTCAACTCCAAACCATCCAGGGGATCTGTAACCCACCTCGGGTCGGACATTTTTGAATAATTCTTTTCTTGGAAGGACTTAACAGTTTGCAACCAGCGTTCCAAGGCCTGATCTTGATCGACTGCCGCCTCAGTTTTGGTTATAACATATAATACTTTTGGTTTAAATCAAATATAAATTTGTCATTCCAGTTTTCTGAGCTACTTAAGAAACCCTCCGGTACATAGGTTGAATAACCCCACTTACTCTCGTAAAGTTTGGCTTTAACTTTTTCCGCCTGGCCTTCAATCTCAAGAACCAATTCCTTTTGCCGGGGTCTTTTCGGTGGATTGTTTTGCCCCACCGGGTCCTTAGGCTTGCCAACTCCGGCAACAGGGTATTTTGTTTCGAACCGGGACTGCAGCCTGTTAACAAGAACATAAGAACTACCAAAACTAAAACCTTTCGCATTAACGCTCCTCCTTTTCACTGCTTGGAAAGCTATAAATTTTGCCAATTTTATTTTTTCCAAGCCGGTTCCTAAACCTTTGCGTCAAAAAACACGGAAGCTTCAAAGAAACTCATTAAGTTTAGACGTAAAAAGATGCGAAAAGTTCCCTGACACCCACGGTAACGCAGGGTCGCTAAGAATGCGCTTTGCGCGCTCAGGCGTGGGGTTTGTAGCTATTTTATGGTTGAACTCGGGTTGCACTTATGCGGAACTACTATGCATTAGTTGAGTAGTGCCTGAAATTTATACTTTCTTATACATTTAAAAAGCACCCTCCCGGGTGCATCCTGAAATCATGGATATTGTTTTTTATGTTTTGGGAATCTTACTACTTAACAAGCAAGTTACCGGCAACCTATTGGCTCAAACTGATTCAGGTAGTCTTCCAGAACCGACCGCATCTCCCGTACGGTTTGGGCCTGGATAAGCTTATCCCGGACCCTGGCTGCTTCCCGGAGGCCCTTGATATACCAGGAGGCATGTTTGCGCATCTCTCTTACTGCTACCCAGTCCCCTTTTTCTTCAGCCAGCATGTTTAAATGGCGAATAGCCGTAAGAATTTTTTCCTTTGGTCCCGGAGGCGGCAGTTGCTCACCGGTAGCCAGGAAATGGACTACATCCCGAAAAATCCAGGGGTTTCCCATGGATGCCCGCCCAATCATGACCCCGTCACAACCGGTTTGTTCCCGCATTCTCTTGGCATCCAAAGCTGTCCAAATGTCCCCGTTGCCTATTACCGGAATCTTCACAGCCTCTTTTACCTGGCGAATAATATTCCAATCTGCTTGGCCGGAATAAAACTGGCCCCGGGTACGGCCGTGAACAGTTACTGCTGCTGCCCCTTTTTCCTCAGCCAGTTGGGCCAGTTCTACTGCTTTAATATTATCCTCGTCCCAACCTTTACGCATTTTGACGGTGACCGGAACCTTCACTCTCCGGACCACCGCCTCAATGATTTCCCCGGCCAGGGGTAAGTTGCGCATAAGCGCACAGCCCTCGTTGTTTTTGCAAATCTTAGGGGCAGGACAGCCCATATTGATATCAATAATGTCCGCTCCCCCAGCTTCCACAAGGGAAGCCGCGTCAGCCATAACCTCCGGCCTGTACCCAAAAATCTGAACGCTGATCGGCGTGATTTCCCCGTTTAAGTCCAGCATTTCTTTGGTACGCTGGTTATTGTGGACCAGGGCCATGTCGCTAATCATTTCAGTGCACACCAGGCCGCACCCGGCTTCCTTGGCCAGGATGCGAAAGGGCTTATCGGTAACCCCCGCCATGGGTGCAGATATCACCGGGTTAGGCAGGGTCACGCTGCCAATACGTATGGACATCTAGGCATGCTCCCCCTTGAAGGACCAGTATTCCTTGTTGCGGTGGTAAATAAGCCGCAAACCTTCCAAAGTCAGGAAGGAATCCACCTTTTCGATGGTCCGGGATTCCTCGCTCATCAGCTTGGCCAAACCTCCGGTAGCCACTACGAAGGCCTCAGTGCCCAGTTCCTGTTTCATCCGGGAGACAATTTCATCCACCTGGCCTACAGAACCGTAAATAATTCCGGCCTGCATGCTGCTGACGGTGTTTTTGCAGATGACGGTTTTTGGCTTCAGCAGTTCAATCCTCGGCAGCTTAGCCGCCCTGTTGAACAGTGCTTCGGTGGAAATGCCTATGCCTGGTGCAATAGCTCCACCCAGGTATTCCCCTTGTTTGGAGATGGCGCAAAAAGTAGTGGCAGTACCAAAGTCCACAATAATCAGCGGACCGCCGTAGGTTTCATAACCGGCAATAGCATTGACAATCCGGTCCGCTCCTACTTCCTTGGGATTATCATACTTAATGGCCATTCCGGTCTTAACTCCCGGCCCCACTATCAGCGGGAAAATCCCAAAATAGCGGATGGACATCCGCTCCAAGGTACCCATCAAAGGCGGTACCACTGAAGAAATAACAACTGCTTCGATACTATGCCTTTCTACCTTACCATGGGCAAACAGGTTGTTGATCAGCATCCCGTACTCATCAGAGGTCTTGTGCTTGTCGGTGGCAATGCGCCAATGCCTGACCAACTCATCACCGGCATAGACCCCAAGTACAATATTAGTGTTCCCAACATCAAACACGAGAATCATAGGCCACCTTCTTTCCGGGCCGAAGCCAGCCGGTTGCCCACGCCTTTGGCGATAACCGCGGCAATGCCAAGTTTAATCAGGTCAAACCCGATATAAGGTATAAAGGCTACTTTGATGACCTGGGCAGGTGGCATAGCCTTTCCCAGATAGAAGTTAACCATTGCGTACAAATATGGCAGCCCAACCAGGTAAATGACCACAAGGCCTGCTAACATAGCTAAAATGATGCGCAGGAAAGACTGCTGTGCATTTTGTCTGAGCATTGCCCCGGTAATATAGGCTCCTCCTGCAAAACCCAGGAGAAATCCAAAGGTGGGCTTCAAAACGTAGGTAAATCCGCCAAAAGGCGCTGCGGCAAACACCGGCAGCCCGGTTAACCCCAAGAGAATATACACTACCATACTCATAGCTCCGGTCCGGGCGCCGAGCAGGGACCCTGCCAGAAATACGACCAGGGGAAGCAGGCTAAACGGCACCATTGCCGCTCCGCCAAAACGCACAATTATTGCAGCGACACAAGCCAGGGCCGCAAACAGGGCAGCCAAAACCATGTCCCGAGTTTTCATTTGAGATTTCCTCCCGCTTAACAAGTTGCTAACAGTATGAACCATCTTCCTTACGCAGGGTAACATCTCCGGCCAGGACTTTCACCATTTCCCCGTCCTTCTGGCGAAGCAGCAGTGCCCCTTGAGAGTCAATATCGGCAGCTGTACCGAAAAGGACCTCTCCGATGCCCTCAACACGGACATCTTCTCCCAGGGTCACCGAATGTTTCCGCCAACCGTCCAGGATAGTATCGAACTGCTCGGTACAGAACTGGACATAAGCCACTTCCAGTTCTTCCAACAACGCCCGGAGATAAGCTACCCGGGATACCTGCTGGCCGGTTGCTATCAACAGGGAAGTTCCTTTTTCCTGAATCTCCTCCGGAAAAGCTTCCAAAGGCACATTCACATTGGTCCCAATCCCCAAAACGATGTGGTTGATAGAATCAATTTCTGCACTCATCTCAGTAAGAATACCGGCCAGCTTCTTTCCCTTGTAGACAATATCGTTAGGCCATTTAATTCCCACTTTTAGCCCGCAGACCCTTTCAATGGCCCTAACCACCGCTACTGCAGCCATGATGGTTATTTTAGGAGCATTGGCCGGACTCAACTTTGGCCGGAGCAGCACTGACATCCATACCCCGTGGCCTCCCGGAGAAGCCCAGGCTCTGCCCCGGCGTCCTCTCCCACTGGATTGTTCCTCAGCCACAACCACGGTCCCTTCAATTACTCCCTGAGCTGCCAGCACTTTAGCCAGGTCATTGGTGGAACCCAAGCGCTCATAGTAAATAATGCTCTGTCCAATAATGTTGGTGCTGAGTCCATCCTGAACCTCTTCCGGGTAAAGTTTATCCGGTACTTCCTGCAAGCGGTAGCCCAGGCGGGACTGGGACTCAATCTGGTATCCTTCTTCCCGTAAGGCTTGAATGTGCTTCCAGATTGCCGTCCGGGAAACAGACAACTGGTGGCTGACATCTTCCCCGGAAACATACTCCCCCGGATTGCGCTTGAGTAGGGCCAGTATCTCTTTTTTCATACCCCTATCCCCTTTGTCCCCTTAATCCCCTTGAAGATTATCGTGGGGCGTATTTATCTTTATCTCCCCGACATCCAAACTAATATCCAGCGCCTTAACCGAATGAGTCAATCCCCCCATGGAGACCAGGTCCACTCCAATTTTGGCTATTTCCAGCAGCCTGTCTTCGGTAATTCCTCCGGAGGCTTCTACCAAGGCTTGGCCGTTTACCATTTTCACAGCCTCCCGCATGGTTTCCAGGTCCATATTGTCCAGCATGATGACATCGGCTTTGGCTTCCAAGGCTTCCTGGACACCCTTCAGATCCTCCACCTCAACTTCTATTTTCATAGTATGGGGGACATTTTTACGGGCCAGGGCAATGGCTTTTTTAATTCCCCCGGCAACCTTAATGTGATTATCCTTAATCAGGACCGCATCATAAAGGCCGAAGCGGTGGTTTTGCCCTCCACCGACCCGGACAGCGTATTTTTCCAGAACCCTCAAGCCTGGTGTAGTCTTTCTGGTATCTACTACCGCTGTATTATAATAAGTCAGGTTCTCTACCAGAGCGGCGGTCTTGGTGGCTATCCCGGAGAGGCGCTGAAGCAAGTTTAAAGCAACCCGCTCCCCGGTAAGTATGCTGCGGGCAGGTCCCTCTAATTGGGCTAATACATCACCGGGCTCCACCCGGTCTCCGTCCTGCTTTTGCGGAGTAAACACAATCCGGGGATCCAAAGTTTCAAAGACCAGGGCGGCTACCGGCAACCCTGCTACAATGCCGTTCTCTTTAGCATAGATGTAGCCATTGGTAGTAGCTTCCGGCGGAATAATACTGTTGGTCGTCACATCCCCGGAGCCGATATCCTCTGCCAGCGCCCGTTTTACCACTTCCAAATAATGCAGTTTATGTAACTCCATGTTATCCACCTCAGTCCTACCTGTGGAAAACGATGTGGCGGGACCACAATTCGTCCTCCCGGGCAGGGAAATCTATGCGGTAATGCCCGCCCCGGCTCTCTGTGCGAACCAAGGCGGCCTTAGCCATCAGTTTCCCGATAGTCAGCATATTAATGGCCTCAAGGCTATGCACATCCATGCTGCGGTTGGCGCATAGATATTGCCAGCGGCCAAAAAATGCCAATGCTTCCTTGAGGCCTACTCCCGACCGCACAATACCCACTTGCTCCCACATAATTTCCTGGATATTTTGGCACAGCCGGTCAATATCTTCTTGCACAGGGTCCTTGAGCTGGGAATAGTTTATCGCCGAATAGTCTACATTAATCATGGGAGTACCGGCTATCGCCTTGCTCCGGCGGATTATCCTGTCACCAAAAACCAATCCGTCCAAAAGAGAATTACTGGCCAAACGGTTAGCCCCATGCACGCCCTGGCAAGCAACCTCACCACAGGCAAACAGACCGGTCAGGTTGGTTTCGCCATGATGATTGGTGCGAACCCCACCCATCATGTAGTGGGCGGAGGGAGCTACCGGGATAGGGTCCTTGGCGATATCCAGCCCAAACTTTTGACAAGTGGCGGTAATAGTAGGGAATCTTTTTCTCACCTTGTCCGCATCCAGATGGGACAGGTCCAGGTAAACTCTTTCACTATGGGTTTTGCCCATTTCATCAATGATGGCCCTGGCTACAACATCTCTGGGGGCAAGTTCAGCCAATTTATGATATCCGGGCATAAAGCGTTCCCCGGCCTGGTTACGCAGGTAGGCCCCTTCACCGCGAACTGCTTCAGATACCAAAAAAGGCGGAACTCCCTCAATGGCTAAGGCAGTTGGGTGAAACTGCACAAACTCCAAATCCATTAGTTGTGCCCCTGCCCGGTAGGCTATGGCTATACCGTCACCGGTGGCCACCTCCGGATTAGTCGTATTTTTAAACAAACGACCGGCTCCTCCGGTTGCCAGGATTATTACCTTGGCCAGGTAGGCAACCAGCCTGCCCTTTCCATCTATAGCCAGAACTCCAAAGCATCTGTCTTTATCAGTCAGCAGGTCTACTACGAAATGATCTTCCCTGATGTGGACCAAGCCTTCCCGGCGCACCTCTCTAACCAGGGTACTGTGGATTTCTCCACCGGTAGCATCACCATG
>JAJZTU010000117.1 GCA_021848765.1 Bacillota bacterium | reverse complement strand
AGGCATTTAGCCAAACTTCGTATGTAAGGATGGCATAACCGGCACTGGCCAGGGCCAAGTAGTTACTTTTAGCTATCAAAGGGGTTCCTACGAAAAAAATAACAGCATAGATCTCTTCACCATTGATTTTTTGCTTTTTCTTTCACTTTCTGAGTTCGCCAATTCCAGCTCTCGAATCAGGTAATTAGTCAAGGTTAATTCAATCTGTGCCAACAAAGACCTGCCTATTTTAATTGAGGCCCGGGTGGGGTTACCCCAAACACCGTTGGAATTTTTAATTAAGTTTTTAAATAGCTTCCCGTTCATCTCTTGGGTATTTATGCTAGAGATATCAGGAAAGTTATCGATGTCTTTGATTTTCTTGACCATACTGGGGAAAATAGCCGCACGGGGATAATGGCCAGACAGTTATCAGTCTGGATATGAGTTTTAACTTCAGGACTGCTCCAGGTTTCCAACTGCACAGACTTCACTTGTCGTTTCCTGTACATCATTTTCTTTCGCCCCCACTGCGATCTTGTTAATGATACCTGCTATATAGCCTCCGCCAAAACCGTTATCAATGTTAACAACACTCACATTTGAGGAACAACTGTTGAGCATGCTTAAAAGTGCAGCTACTCCGTTGAAACTGGCCCCGTAGCCGACACTGGTCGGGACCGCAATGACAGGTTTGTCGATCATCCCGCCTACGACGCTGGCCAGGGCTCCTTCCATTCCCGCTGTCACTACCACAACATTCGCCCTGTAGAGTAGATGGCGCTGGCTTAAAAACCTGTGTAAACCGGCAACCCCTACATCATACAGCCTCTCAACTTTGTTGCCCATCATTTCACAGGTTAGCGCAGCTTCCTCGGCTACCGGCAGGTCAGCGGTCCCGGCGCTTACCACCAATACATTGCCCCGGGAATGCTGAGGGCCCCTGCGAACGGAAATAACCCGCGGCAGGGCATGATAAACCGCATCAGGCAGCGCGATTTTCACTTCCTCATAAACCTCTTCAGATGCCCTTGTAGCCAGGATGTTTCCCTGACTGGTTGCCGCTAACCTTTCCATAATAGCAACCACCTGTTTGGTTGTTTTGCCCTGGCAATAGACAACTTCCGGGAAGCCCTGGCGCAAATGGCGGTGATGGTCCACTTTGGCGAAACCCAAATCGTGATAAGGCAAAAATTTGGTTTCTCCTAACGCATCTTCAATGCTCAACTCACCGTTACGGACCATTTCGAACAAATTCCTCAGCTTCTTCTCCCCGAAACAGGACACATCTTTTGGTTCGTGATGGCCGGTATATTCTTTGACGTTAGCAGCCTGCTTTTTCATACGAAACCTCCCTTCGATTTTTCAATCATTCCTCGTACTTGGCAAAATATTGCCTGTACAAAACCGCCATTTCTACCGGGAAGATTGCTAACCGGTCACCGGCCCGGACTTTTCTGGAAGGTGTGGAATACTGGTGGTTTAGGAAGATATGGGCAACTTCTCCCGGAAGTATTTTTAACCGTTCCATGATTGAAGCAATGGTTTCCTCCGGTCCGGTGTCCACCTGTAATACACAGTCATCCTCGACTGTATATCCGGGAACCTTTTCCCGAAACTTTCCGTAAAGATAGACAATCACCAAAGGAACTCCTCCTTAATATCGAGAACGTCCCTCAGTTCGCTAGCCGTTATGGACACTGTCCAACAATTCGTCAGAAACATCATAGACGTTATTGTGGGGAGGTAACTTTTCGTAGTACATAAACTCCGGCAAGCGGTCATCCTGCTTGGTGAAACCGGCGGCCTCGTTAAAGGACCGCTCCAGCTTCAGCCACTCACTGCCCAAACGGCCCATATCCTCCAGGGTGTAATTGGTCCCCAACACCCCGTTAACGGTATCCATCATACCCTGTAAAGCATCCGGGAGATCGAGGACGGCAAAGGCTATAAAGAGACAGTACCCGGTAGCATCGATGAAAATAGTGGAAGTCTGGAAGGCCTTGGCCAGGGCACCCTTCTCAGCAGTAGCCAGAGGGTCGGCCTTACCACCCACACTGAGAATTTCGGTAGCGACAGTGTAACCTGCTGTATGGTCAGCGCCCATAGTAGAGGTAGCATAAGTGACGCCAATACCTTTAACCGCTCTGGGTTCATATGCCGGCATCGCCTGTCCTTTTACTACCGGTACCCGGGTGACCCCAAAAGCTTTAGCTGTAAAAGCTGTGCCGTTACCGATAATCCGTCCGACAGGGGTTCCATAGCCGACTTCTTTGAGAATCCCGATTGCCCGCTTGCCGTCACCAAAGGGAATTACCCCGCCTTCCATAGCCACACCCAGGGTACAGCCTGCTTCAATGGTATCCAGGCCAACATCATTACAGATGCGGTTTAATTCGGCCACATCGTCAAGGTCGTCAATTTCGCAGTTGGCGCCAAGGGCCCAGGCGCTTTCATACTCGACCGGAGCAACACGGTAGGATCCGTCCGGTTTGTTTACTACATTGGAACACCTGATAACACAACCGGGGTGGCAGGGGTGGCCAACTTTGCCTCCTCTGGTCTTAGCCCATTCGTTAATAACTTCTCCGCTGATTTTACCGGCGCCTGCAAATCTTCCGGAACTGAAATTACGGGTAGGCAGGCCTCCTGCTTCATTTAATATATTTACCAATACGGCGGTACCAAAGGTGGGGAGGGCCTGCGCGGTGACAGCATGGCTCAGCAAACCCTGGGTAAGTTTTTGCTGCCCTTGTTTAAACAATTCCGGGTTGGCTATCTGGACTTCGCCTGGACCTTTCTGCTCAATTACTATAGCCTTCAGGCCCTTGGACCCCATTACTGCACCAAGTCCGCCCCTCCCAGCGTAACGGCCCGGGCCGTTTTCCGGGTCATTGCAGGACACCCCGGCATTGGTCATCAACATTTCCCCGGCGGGACCAATCCCGATTATTCCCACACCGTCCCCGTATTTCTTCCAGACCAGTTCATTAGTTTCATACATACCTTTACCGGTGAGTTCGCCGGCTTCTTCAAGAACAGCGGTGTCTTTAGCTAAGCTCAGCACATAGAACTTGCCTTTTTCCTGGGGCTCCCCTTCCACAATGATGGCGTGAATACCCAGCCGGGCCAGCTTTTGGGCGGGCAGCCCACCGGCGTTGGCTTCTTTTATGCCACCGGTAAGCGGGCTCTTGGCCCCCACTGACAGCCGGCCGGAACTGGGGGCATTGGTACCGGTTATGATACCCGGGGCGAATACCAGCTTGTTATTTGGTCCTAGGGGATGGCAGGTGGGATTGACCTCATCAGCGACAACAGTGGAAGTCAGGGCCCGGCCGCCCAAAACCCGGTACTTCTCTGAAACCCTCTCTTTTTTGATGGAAAGGTCACTCATGTTCACCCGTAGAATAAATTTACCCACTAAAAACACGTCCTTTCTTATTGTGTATTTGATTTATTTTTTTGTGACTGATACCCGTAGCAGGTTGGCATCCGCCCGGATAAAATCCATGGTTAAAGGATGCCAGTTATGCTCACTGAGGCAGCCCCTGAAAACCCCTGCCTGGTAAACAAGATTCTCCAAAAAATGATAGCAGATAAAATAAACGGGAGTTAAGGAAGGTTTCTTGAGTTTATAATCAATAATGCCCGGTAAGAGGTGGATGGCCAGAAAAAGTGGCACCAGCCGGGGAAAGCTGAAGAGGGCAATTACTGTAGCAGGTATTGAATAATAACGGCTAAAGTTTTGACTGTAGAGATAAACAGCAGTGCCCTGAGACCTGAGCATGGCCGGGAGCGCTTGCCGGATACCCGGTTTACACTCAGCAGACTTAATGCTCTGTAACTTGCGTACCAACTGCCGGAAGAGATTGAATACGGTTAAGCCCATACCTGCCGCCAGGGCCGGCAAGACACCGGCCAGCAGGGCTGTCAGGATTGTCGCTCCCAGGATAATACTGTTACCCGGGAAAAAAACCAGCATCCGTTTTTCCTTTGGGTTGCGGGTCTGCAGCCTGGCCTCAGATTGCCCGTAGTTAAATCTCCTTTTTAAGAAGGGGATGAGTTCGGAACGGTGGTGGTGAAATACCAGGCCTGCGGGAAGATAATAGATAAGTTCTCCCCTTTCCAGAATCCTCCGGCAGAGGTCAACATCTTCCCCCACTCTCAGTTCCGGGTCAAAAGCGCCCACGGCCAGCAAAGACTTTTTCCTGACCAGCAGGTTACAGGTTGCCAGGTAGGACAAGGCACTGCCTTTCCTGACTTTGCGCTGATTGCCCCCCATTAGCAGCGGTGACTGGACCTGTTCATATTTTTCCAGCGGCCTGGCCAGATTGGCTGATTCTACCCGCCCACCGGCGGCTGCCACCTCCGGATGCTGAAAGCAAGGGACAAGAGCTTTTAACCACCCTTTAGAGGCCAGGCAATCATCATCCAGGAAGGCTATTATTTCACCTTTGGCCTGTTTTACTGCCTCGTTTCTGGCAGCCCCCTGCCCCCTGTTCTCCGGCATCCGGATCAACCTGAGCAGTGGTTTGACCGATTCCAAAATTCCCTCCAAATCAACAGGTACCGGGGATGAGTCATCGACAACGATAATTTCCAGTTTTTCTTGCGGATAATCCAAGGCGAGCACAGACTCCAGGCAAGAGGTTAACCTTGACTGCCGGTTATAAGTAGGGATAACAATACTCACCGGCGGTAAGTCTTTATCCGCCAACCGGGGAAAATTCCTCATTATAATGCCTTGATTCTCCAGATCGACTGCAAAAGCGGCAGTCTTTTCGTCCCATGCGCCCGGCCCCTGAAGTTGCCCGCATAATTGTTTTATGGCTTGCACTCCATTAGCGCTTAAGCGGATAATTCTCCGGGGATAACGGATGGATAAGCTCCCCCCGGTTTTGTCCTGATTTTCCTGGAAGGTTACTCCAGTGGCCAGGTGATATTGGCTCATAACCTCACTACAGGTTCTTTGCGGAGAAATTCGACAATTTTGTCTGCCAATTGTTCCGCAGAACCTGTAATTACCTCCCCTTGTTTTCTCACTATTCCTCCGCTTAAAATCTTTCTCAGGCGTTGTTCAGCCGGTAACCCGGGGTCCGGAGTTACCGGCCTGGTGACAACCGGTCTGGCTACCCGGAGCAGGGTGTTATGCACTTTCGCTCCCCGGCTGCCCACTCTTTCCGCAGATAACCCGAGGCAGGCCAAGCCTTTGCACGGCACCGCTACTGTGAAGGCCGTGACTGCTCCCGGCAGGTCAGCATAGTAGGCGGGCGCGCTTCCCCCGTCCTCAATAGCTACCAAGGCGGGTAAACGGATAATAACCCTTTCCCGCTTGCCTTTTTCCAGCCGCCTGATGACAATGGCCTTGCCTGCTTCTACTTTTTCCAATTTCGTTACTCCGGGTACATAGGCCATTCCCGCTGCAGCAGCAACTACCCCGGGCAGTGCGGAGTTTATTTGGTCCAGGCACCCGTCCCCGCAAAGTACCAATTCCGGTTTCGACCTGGCCAGAGCAGCCGCAAGAGCCTTTCCCCTGCCAAGCAGGTCCGCCTCCTCCAGGGCTTTATCCCAAATCCTCAGCACCCGCTGCGCCCCGGCTGCCAGGCACCAGCGCAGTGCTTCCTCAGCATCTTTACCGCCCAGGGACATGGCCATTACTCTGTGGACGTCCTGCTGGCCGCGAAGGTCCAAGCCTTGTTCCAACGCAAACCAGTCTGCCGGGTTGATGATACTGGCCATGGCTTCCGGCAAAGGTTGTTCACCATACATGTCCGGAAGCAGGGGTACCCGGCAATCCACTGTGTTTCTGATTAAGACCACGATATTCAGCTTGTTCACCACCTTTCGTTGCTTGGGTTTTCGGGTCAAGAGGGGACGGGGTCGCTGAGGTCTGGACTTTTAATGCTAGTCAATGCGGCTCTTAGGCGAAGCGGTAAGATATGCCGCAGCCGCCTTTGGGAAAGTTCCAGTTCAGGGCGCCCTGGTCACAGATGATGTAGCAGGTACCGCACTCCAGGCAGGCCTCGTAGTTAAAGACCACACCGTTTTCCGGTTGGGGCAGGTAGCATTGGGCCGGGCAGGCCGTGAGACAGGCGCGGCGCCCGCAGTTTCGGCATTTTTCGTAGTTAACCTTAATATGTGCTTCCCTATCCAGCCTGTAACGGCTGTATTTCAAGCGTACCGAAATATTTACCACAGCAAAGCCCTCCCCATTTGGTACCCGTCACCGGCCAGCTGCCAAAGGCCAACGTCTTCGCCAAGTAAGCCTTTGACCATCCCTGCCAGTTTTGGATGACCCGTCCCGTCTACCGTGAACCAATTTTCCAGAGTCCGGCAGGCAAAGGAAGGATAAACTTCATACAACCTTTTGTTCATCAGCAACGGTATGGCGCTCTTATACCGGTTAATGTCCCGGAGCACAAAGCTGGCCTTTAGTCTAGCCTCATATTCTGCCATTGCCCGTTTATCAAAAATTCCTTTTTCAAAGGCCTGCAGGACAGTTTCTGCCGCTATCCGGCCGGAGGCAATCGCACAATTTACACCTTCCAAAAACACGCCCCCGACCAGCACCAAACCCGCTGCATTGCCTGTGACCAGCATGCCGCCGGTATACAGCCTGGGAATCATGTTTGCCCCCGCTTCCGGAATCAGGTGGGCGGAATACTCCAGGAAGCGGCCACCTTCAAGCAGGGGCGCTACAGCCGGATGACGTTTAAATTTTTCCAAGGCATCATAGATGGTGACTTGCTTTTCCTTTAAGGAGTGGGCCTGAGCCACCACCCCGATGGACAAACTGTCTTTATTGGTATAGAGGAATGCTCCCCCGTGCAGGCCATCGCCCATCCGGCCCAGGTATTCGTTAGACAATCCTTCGTCCCCGGTCAGGCCGAATCTTTCCTCCAGTGCTCCCGGGGGAAGTTGAATTACTTCCTTTACTCCAAGGGAAAATTGCTCCGGGGTAAAATCTTTTCTCAGTCCGGCCTTTTGCGCCAGGAAGGACAGCGCGCCGTCAGCGGCAATCACCACCTTCGCCCTGAGCTCTCCCTGGGCCCGGCGGGCCACCACCCCGACCACCTGGTTCCCCTCCCGGATTACATCATCGACAGTGGTCTGGGTCAGCAGTACAGCACCGGCTTTTACTGCTTCGACCGCATACCAGCGGTCAAAACGGGTGCGCATCACCACAAAACCGTTATAGGGCGCTTGCTTAAAGGCAGCCGAGTTAAAATCCAGGCTAACCGCTGAATCCTCAGCCAGCAAGGTAATTATTTTCCGGTTAATGAACCTTTCCACAGGCGCTTTGGCCCAGTATTCCGGAATGATCTCATCAAGCACCCTGCCAAAAAGCGCTCCGCCAAACATATTTTTTGCTCCCGGAAATTCTCCCCGCTCAATCAGAATTACTTTTAAACCCTTACGGGCCAAAATTAAGGCTGCGGTCGTTCCGGCCGGGCCTGCTCCGACGATAATCACATCAAATGTGTTGCTGCTCATTGTGGACCCTCCTTCCGGCTGTGCCGGAGTTTTTGGAGCAGTAAAGGGACTACTGCTTTGAAATCCCCCACTGCTCCAAGGTCGGCTAAACGCAATATCGGGGCCTGAGGGTCATTGTTAATGGCGATGATTTTGGCCTTTTCCACCCCGGATATATGCTGCTGGGCACCTGAAATTCCGGCAGCCAGGTATACTTCCGGGGAAATAATCCGGCCGGTCTGACCTATTTGCTGCTCAAAGCCAAGCCAGCCTGCGTCAACTGCCGGCCTGCTCCCCCCAACCGGTGCTCCGATTGAGGCAGCAAGCTCCTGCATAAGCCGGAAATCTTCCCGGGTCTGTACTCCCCGGCCAATTCCAACCACGATATCCGCTTCAGCGATATCCAGTTCGGTGGCCGGTAGGTAGAAGGTTTCCACAACTTGCCTGGTTGGTTCCGCAACATGGCTTGGCGCTAATTCCATACCCCCGGTTGACAATATCGTAACTATTTCAGCTTCTTCCGGGCCGCCCGGCTCGATTGCCCCGCGATTAACATCAGCCATCAAGACCACGTTTGGACTGCCGGTAAATTCACAGAGCATTTGATACTGGCCGTTATAAACATTTAGCAGGGCTTCTGTTTTGCCTTCCCGGCAGCCGATCTCTACACAGCCGGCGACAAATCCTGCCTCCAATCTGTAAGCCAGCAGGGGCGCCATTTCCCTGCCCTGCAATGTACCCGGCAAAATGAGCAAGGTGGGGTTAAGTACGGCCACTAACTCTAAAATAGCATCCACCCTTTGCTCCGGGGAATAGAAGTTATCCGTGGACCCTGTCACCGGATAAACCCTCGCGGTACCGTAATTGCCAAGGGACTTCAGGGTTTCTTCCGGACAGGAGCCAAACAGGACTGCTTCCGTTTCCGCATCCACCTGCCTGGCAAACCGGTTAATATCAGCACATAAACGCAGGGATGGGCCTGCTATATCCCCACTGTTATGTTGTAAGACCAGTAATATTTTTTGCACCGGCTTTTTTTCCGGGGTTTTTACTGTTTTCTGCTCAATGTTTTGCACTGTGTTCTGCACTTCCTCTCCCCCCCGTTATAGACTTCGCCCGACTTTAAACCCGTCAAAAATGGCATGTTCTATCCTGCGGGGAGCAAGCGAGTCGCCGATGCGGTATATTTCAGGAACTTTTCCTTTAATCAGCTGGTATAGCTCTTCCCTTGGTTTGGGATGGCCTACCAGGACTACTGCGCTAACATCCTCTAAGACTCTCTCCTGGCCGCTGTAATGATTGAATATCGTAACGGATTTTTCACCGATCGACCTGACAATACTGTTGGTGAGCATTTCTATACCCTGATCCAAGGCCCGCCTGTACCATAGCTGAAGGTCCATAGTGGGCATTAGATCCGGTGCAACATAAAGCCCGGCAGTCAGGATATATACTTTTTTGTTCAGGTAGCTTAGGTATTCGGCGGTGCCGGTTGCCTGGTGAAAACCGATATCGTCAAGGATTAACACCGTGTCCCCCGGTACTTCACGGCCGGCCAGTACCTCATAAAAGGTTAACACATGGTGCCGGTCAGCTCCCGGAAGGTAACAGGGAGCGGCTTCTGAACCGGTAGCCACGATGACCGCATCAGGTTTTTCTTGCTCCACTAAATTCAAGGTAACTTCCGTGCCAAGCTCGATTTTTACCGGAAAGTTGTTCATTTCAAGGGTCTGGTTGCGAATAACATCGGAAAATTCCTCCCGGTTTGGCACTTTGGTCAATAAGTTTATCTGGCCGCCCAAGGAATTCTCCCGTTCGTATAAAGTAACGTTGTGCCCCCTGCGGGCCGCCTCCTTTGCAGCCTCCAGTCCTGCCGGCCCCCCTCCGATAACCATGACTTTTTTGGGTCCGGCTGCTTTAGTGATTGTGTGGTGACCATAGGTTGCTTCCCTGCCTGAAGCCGGGTTTTGCAAACAGCCCAAGTCTCTGTTCAGACCGGTTCTGGCAGCACAGCACTGATTACAGGCAATACACTGGCGGATTTCTTCCTGGCGTCCCTCCAGAGTTTTCCTGGCAAACTCGGGGTCGCAAATTTGTCCCCGGGCGATACAGACCAAATCAGCCTGGCCGTC
>JAJZTU010000116.1 GCA_021848765.1 Bacillota bacterium | reverse complement strand
GCGGACAATTTTTTCGCTAAATATAACTATGAGTAGTTGCACAGCCAGTGTAAGCATTGGAACATATACAGGGACAAGCCGGAACGCTGTTAAAGTTAAGAGGCTTAGGGTTAGCAGCGGTAACATCCAGAGCAGGTATACAGATTTTTTATTGCTCAGTAAAGGTTTTCCTTCAGCCCACGCTAATAGTTGGGCCGGATTCCGGGTTTGCTGTACATTATCCATGCCGGTGGCTTGAAAATGCTGTCGCCAATCCAGACGCTGGGCAAGGTCTTGGATGGCTTGCTGGCGGGGTTGAATTTCTGCATAGTTGGCCGGGGTGTTCAATAGCTTCGCTAAGGCCTGTTCACCCATGAAAGAGGTGGTGGCGTTAAGATATTGAAACAGTGAACCCCGCCCAAAAATATTTAAGTCTGTAGAGTACGGGTGCTCAGGGTTAATAAAGCGGTCTCCTGTATTTGGAAAATCCGTCCATTTTCCGGAAAGGCGTAACAGGGCATTTTCGTTAATTTGGACGATACTTTCTAAGTAGCTGATTTGTTTTTTAATTTGCTGGTGCTTGATTACCAGTATCAGGAATAGCAAAATCAGGGGTAAAGCATAGAGAACAAAACCAGGGATTTTTTTAGAGAATCCGTAAACTAAGCATCCCAGCGCAAACAGTGAAACCAGGGAGCGAAATAAAACCAATAAATCGCTTAGCTTGGTTTTTTTCGCTAAATTCTGCTCAAAGTTAGTTTTCCGGGCTTGATAGGTTTGAAATAATTTATCAGTCATCAGTTCCTCCTATTGATTTATGAATTAAGGAAATCATGTTATCACTGAATCAAGGAAATCATGCCTGTATTATACAGCGTTCATAATCAAATAACAATTTTTAACACAATTTTAAATTAGAGTTGCAGCTGAAAATCCCTCTCCTTGACAAAACTTGCCTTTGGGTTAAAATAAATACATAAGCTTTTCCCCGGACAAGCCCGCTGCCGGCGGCGCGGGCGAACCCATTTAGCGCTGAAAAAATTAACCAGAGGGAGTTGAGTCGAGATGAGTCTTACCAAGATTCTCCTTGATGAAAAGGAAATGCCTACCAGGTGGTACAATCTTCAGGCTGATATGCCTAATTTGCCTAAACCGCCGCTGCACCCCCAGACTAAGCAACCTTTGACCGGACCGGATTTAGCGGCGATTTTTCCTATGGAGTTGATTAAACAGGAAGTCAGTACCGAGCGCTGGATTGACATTCCGGAAGAGGTCCAGCAGATTCTAAAACTTTGGAGACCTGCGCCTCTGTACAGAGCCCACCGCCTGGAGAAGGCTTTGGACACTCCGGCCAGGATTTACTATAAGTACGAAGGGGTAAGTCCGGCAGGAAGTCATAAAGCCAATACCTCCATTCCCCAGGCCTACTATAATAAGCAGGCCGGCATTAAGCGGCTGGCCACCGAAACCGGGGCCGGACAGTGGGGGAGCGCCCTCAGCCTGGCTTGTAATTTCTTCGGTTTGGAATGTACTGTTTACATGGTAAAAGTCAGCTACCACCAGAAGCCTTACCGGCGGTCGCTGATGAATGTTTATGGAGCCGAGGTTATTGCCAGCCCGAGTGACCAGACTAATGCCGGACGTCAGATTCTGGCTGCTGACTCCGATTCCATGGGCAGTTTGGGCATTGCCATCAGTGAAGCTGTAGAAGATGCCGCTACCCGTGAAGATACCAACTATGCCCTGGGCAGTGTGTTAAACCACGTTTGCCTGCACCAGACCATCATTGGTCAGGAGACCAAGGCCCAGTTGGCCAGAGTTGACGAATACCCGGATATTGTAATCGGTGCGTGTGGCGGGGGCAGTAACTTCGCCGGAATGGCGTTCCCCTTTGTCTATGACAAAATTAAGGAAGGCAAGAAGACCAGGATTATTGCCGTAGAACCGGCAGCCTGCCCGACCCTGACCAAGGGCAAATTTGCCTATGACTATGGTGATGTGGCCAAGCTGGCTCCAATTGCCATGATGTATACCCTGGGACATGACTTCATGCCCCCGGGAATTCATGCCGGTGGCCTGCGCTACCACGGGGAATCTCCGCTGGTAAGCCAACTCTACCATGATGGGCTTATTGAGGCCAAGGCTTTGACCCAGAATGCAGTCTTTGAGGCGGCAGCCCTGTTTGCCCGCACGGAAGCCATTTTGCCGGCCCCCGAGTCCGCCCATGCCATCAGGGTTGCGGTTGAGGAGGCTCTGGCCTGTAAGCACTCCGGAGAGAGCAAGTCCATTGTACTGTGCCTGAGCGGCCACGGACACTTTGACCTCAGTTCCTACGATGCCTATCTGGAAGGCAGCCTGGAGGATTACGAATATCCCGCCCGGATGGTGGAGGAGTCTTTGAAGAAACTGCCTGTGGTAGATTAATTTGGGTTATTGACTGGCTAATTGGGATGTGTTATCATTAAACAAAATTCAAAAGTATAGGACCTCATCTCTCTCAGGGGTGAGGTAGAGGCGCGATTCGGCATGAGTACCCTTGGGAGAACCGGAAATCAATGAACAAGAGGGAAGGGGCCTGTCGCCGAAGTCTGAGGTGAACCGTTAGCCTTAGGCTGGGCTTGCATCGAAGAGGTGCAGGACTGTCACCGGTGATGACCCTAGTCACCGGTGGAGCACTATCTCACATTCAGGGGAGAAGGAGGGTATCTGACCTTGCAAGTAGACAAGGGCTGCCGGGATACTCGGCAGCCCTATATTTATGCCTTTTGTAGTTTTTAATGTACCAACCACAATAGTGAATTCATAGTAATAAGTAAGGAGTTGAAAACTCATGAAGCTGCATGGAACCATGAGAATTAATGATAAAGGGCATTTGGAAATCGGCGGCTGTGACACTGTAGAATTAATCAAGGAATTTGGCTCACCTCTCTATGTGATGGATGAGGAGTCGATTAGATCCACTTGCCGCGATTATTACCGCTCCTTTACTGCCAAGCACAATGCTCAGGTAATTTATGCTTCCAAGGCCTTTTTGTCCAAAGCAATGTGCAGGATTATTGAGGAAGAAGGGTTGGGCCTGGATGTGGTCTCAGGGGGGGAATTGTACACAGCCTTGCAGGCTGGCTTCCCTGTGGAGAATATCTATTTCCATGGCAATAATAAGACTCCTGATGAGATTGAACTGGCCCTCCGGGTAGGAATTGGCCGGTTCGTGGTAGATAACTTCAATGAACTGTGTCTTTTAAACGGGTTGGCGGGTGAACAGGGGGTAAAGGCAAAAATACTGTTCCGGGTAACCCCTGGTATTGAGGCCCATACCCATGAATACATCCGTACCGGCCAAATAGATTCCAAATTTGGCCTGGTGATGATTAACGGTCAGGCCATGGAGGCCATTCAAGAAGCTCTGACTATGGCTAATGTTGAGGTCCAAGGCATTCACTGCCATATCGGTTCACAGATTTTTGAATTGGAATCCTATCAGCATGCGGTCCAGGTTATGATGGATTTTGTGGCTGATATTGCCCGGAAAACCGGATTGGTAATTAAAGAACTGAACTTGGGCGGTGGCTTTGGCATCTACTATCATGGTGCTGACAACCCTGCCAAGATTGCTGACTATGCTGAAATAGTGCTGAATACAGTTCATGAAGAGGCTAACAAATTGGGGCTCCCGGTACCCAAAGTAATTGTTGAGCCCGGACGTTCCATTGTGGGAACAGCCGGTACCACCCTTTATACTGTAGGCTCGGTAAAACACATCCATGGGGTCCGCACTTACGTGGCAGTGGATGGAGGAATGACTGACAACCCCCGCCAGGCTTTGTATCAGGCCAAGTATGAAGCCCAACTGGCCAACAAGGCCAAGCAACCGGGTAAAGAACTGGTTTCCATAGCCGGTAAGTGCTGCGAGTCCGGAGATATGCTGATTTGGGATATCCTGCTGCCTAAGGTTGAAACCGGAGATATCCTGGCTGTTTCCTGTACCGGAGCGTATAATTACTCCATGTCCAGTAATTATAACCGCATTTGCCGGCCGGCAGCAGTGCTGGTAAATCAAGGCAAGGGAGAGGTCATTGTCCGGCGGGAGACCTACCAGGATATTGTCCGCAATGATGTGCTTCCTGAGCGTCTGGCTGTTCGTTCCAGGGAAACCGCCGGTGTTACCGCTGCCGCAGGGAAATAGCCGATTTTTAAAAAAGGGTTGTTTTTTGGCTGACATGATACTACAATATACTTAGAATTAAGGGGAGTAGCTTCCAGTTTCTTCTGGTGACTAAGTCGTCAATACGGTAACATTGGCTTACCCGGCTTAGTCGGCTAATCAGCTCTGCGAGACCTTAATTTCTCCAATCGTCTTTGGGGAAATTTGGGTCTTTTTTGTGCCCTCCCTGGACGAAAACTATTCCAAATTATTAAAGGGGAGGTAGTTTAGGATGATGACGGTTTTTGAGTTAATTGCAGGGCTGGTTATTATTTTGGCGGCGGCGGAATTCTTTACCAATGGGATTGAGTGGACGGGAAAAAGATGCGGCCTTTCCGAAGGGGCGGTAGGTAGTGTCCTTGCTGCAATAGGTACTGCCCTGCCGGAGACAATAGTTCCCGTGCTGGCCATCTTTTTTGGCAACGGGGAGGCTTCTGCTCATGTAGGAATCGGAGCAATTCTCGGGGCACCATTTATGCTGGGGACCTTGGCCTTTTTTGTGACCGGGGCGGCAGTTGTTTGGTTTAGGAGGAATCCGGCTCAAGGGTTTTTAAAAGGCGTGCCGGAAATGAAAATTAACCGGCAGATAGTGCTGCGGGACTTATCGGTTTTCCTGGCCCTGTACAGTTTAGCTGTGGGAGCTTCACTGGTTGATGTATTTATGGTCAAAGTATTGATTGCTGTGGCTTTGGTCGGAGCATATATATTTTATGTGGCCCAGACCTGTAAATCCGGAGAGTGCCTGGGTGAAGAAGAGCTTCCCTGCCTGTACCTTGCCAAAGGGGCTAAAGAACCCCAATTAGGGATAATTATTTTCCAGGTAATTTTGGCCTTGGCGGGGATCGTGCTGGGCGCTAAGCTTTTTGTAGCCGGAGTGGAAGAAGCTGCTGAGTTTCTGGGAATTGCGCCTTTGCTCTTATCCCTGATTATAGTTCCTATTGCCACTGAATTGCCGGAGAAGTTCAACAGTATTATCTGGGTGCGGCAGGGCAAGGATACATTGGCTATGGGTAACATCACCGGGGCTATGGTCTTCCAAAGCTCGATCATTCCTGCTATCGGTATAGTGTCAACCCCGTGGAAACTTTCCTGGTTACCCACGGCGAGTGCGATACTTGCGCTTGTCTCCGCGGCATTGGTGGTGCTAACCGTATACCGGACAGGCAAACTGAAGCCGCAAGTGCTGTTGACCGGCGGTCTGTTTTATCTGGTATTTATAGGCCTGATTTTTGTGAATTGAAAAATAGAAGTGCAGAGACCACTCCATCCGGGGTGGTCTTTTGATTAGGTCCCGATGTGTACTTTTGCTATGTGCTTGCGGTGGTTGCCGGCAGGTAACTTAAGGTTGGCAGACGCCCGTTTTGCTGTTAAAATGAGAAAGGACGGATTCATACAAGGGGATGAGGCATATGGCAGGAATTACCGGACCTAAAGCTGCAGTCCAGGAACAGACCAAGTTAAAAAATATTGTTCTGGAAACTATAAAAAGGGATGGCAAGCTCACCTTTGAGCGGTTTATGGAGATGGCCCTTTACTACCCTGAACTGGGCTATTACAACTCCAGTAGAATAAAAATCGGCGCTCAGGGAGATTTTTTTACCAGCCCCAGTGTTCATGCTGTTTTTGGGGAAACTATAGGGGAACAGCTTTTTGAAATGTGGGAAGTTCTGGGCAAGGAGCAGCCCTTTCATATTGTAGAGTTTGGAGCCGGTCAAGGGTATCTGGCCCAGGATATCCTGGCTTCCCTTAAAAAAGAGCACCCTGATTTTTTTGGTGCTGTGAAATATTGTATAATTGAGGTGAGTCCTGATTTGGCAGCCAGGCAGCAGGAGCTTTTGGGCAGGCTGGAACTTGAGCCGGAGCAGGTCGTGTGGTTTCCAGGACTGGCTGAAATTAACCAGGGCCAGGGTTTTGCCGGGTGTGTCCTGGCCAATGAAGTGCCGGATGCGTTTCCTGTTCACCGGGTGAGACAAGCTGAAGAGGGGCTGAAGGAAATCTATGTAGACTCTTCAGTGGACCGTCTGGTGGAAGTACTGGACAAGCCTTCTACACCCGAGTTAGTGAAATATTTCTCGCGCCTGGGTGTGGAATTGGAGCCGGAACAAACTGCGGAAGTGAATTTCCGGGCTCTGCAGTGGATTGGGGAGATTGGCAAATTTCTGAAGAGAGGCTTCAGCATAATCATTGATTATGGCGATTTAGCGCCTGACCTCTTTTCACCGCAGCGCTTTGACGGAACTTTAGTATGTTTTCGTTCCCACCGGTTGGAGACGGATCCTTTTCTGGCTGTGGGGGAACAGGATATTACCGCTCATGTGGACTTTACCTCCCTAATGGAGGAAGGACGGCGTTTCGGGTTAGAAACCACAGGATATACTAATCAAATGAGGTTTTTAACCGGGCTGGGCATAGTGGAGCGGGTAGCCAGGCGGTTTCCACCGGGTAGTGACAGCCGGGAATTGTATAAGGCCACCCTGGCTATGAAGACCCTCATGCTCCCTGGAGGGATGGGGGAAGTTTTTAAGGTGCTGGTGCAGCACAAGGGTGTGGAAGCCTTGGGTTTACAGGGCCTTAAACGGGGTAGGTCCAGGATTAGGCCATAGGTTGTTTTGCTTGTAAAAGTTTTGTTCAGATTAGCAATAACTTTTTAAGGAGGAGCCAGATGAAAAACGAACAGATTCCGCAAGGTCATCAAGGACAATGCTGTCCGCATGGGCAGGGCAAAGGTGGGCACGGGCATGGCGGAGGTCGTGGCCATGGTGCGGGTCATGGACAAGGCTGTGGACACGGTCATGGCCACGGTGAACACTGTGGACGCCACGGGCATGGCGCCCAGGGTCATCCTGGCGGCCATCCCGGTGGACACCCAGAGGATAAGAATCCCCTGCGCCTGCTGTTTTGGGAACTGACCTCGGGATGTAACCTCCGGTGTATTCACTGCCGGGCAGTGGCCCAGCCGGAACGCGTCGAAGGAGAGCTTTCCACCCAGGAATGTTTTAGCATAATTGATAATCTTGTCACCTTTGCTAATCCCATCCTGGTGCTGACCGGGGGGGAACCGCTGTACAGGCCGGATTTCTTTGATATTGCTGCCTATGCCAATTCTAAGGGACTGCGCGTAGCTATGGCCACTAACGGTACACTGGTTACCGGGGAGAATGCCAAAAAGATCAAGGATGTAGGTATTCAACGCGTCAGCATTAGCCTGGATGGCGCTACTGCTGAGACCCATGATGCTTTTCGCGGTATTCCCGGTTCCTTTGAAGCCGCACTGCGGGGTTTTGAAAATCTGAAAAAACAGGGTTTAAGTGTGCAGTTTAATACCACTGTAGCTAAGCACAACCTCCATGAGATTAAGGATATCCTGAAGTTAGCTGTGGAAAAGGGAGCAGATGCCCTGCATATCTTTATGCTGGTACCGGTTGGCTGCGGGGTGGAAATTGCTGATGAACAGATGGTATCAGCGGAAACTTATGAGGAATTGCTGCATTGGTTCTATGAGGAGTCTAAACGGGTACCCATTGAGCTTAAGGCCACCTGTGCACCCCACTATCACCGGGTGATGCGCCAGCGGGCCAAAGAAGAAGGCATTACCCTGACCTTCCAGAGCCACGGGCTGGCTGCAGTTACCAAAGGGTGTCTGGCTGGGAGCGGAGTAGCTTTCCTCTCCAGTAAAGGCAAGGTACAGCCCTGTGGCTACCTGCCGGTTACCGCGGGGGATATTCATGAGCAAAGCCTGCAGGAAATCTGGGAGAAGTCCGAGGCATTCCTGGCTTTAAGAGAACCGGATAATTTAAAGGGCAAGTGCGGGGTCTGTGAGTTCCGGAAAGTTTGCGAGGGCTGCCGGGCCAGAGCCTTTGCGCAGACCGGCGACTACCTGGGTGAAGAGCCTTATTGTGCGTATAAACCCAGGAAATATGTCCAGGATTAGGAATTATCGGTAGAACTAACCACAGGCATAAAAAGTATTAAATTCTCCTTGAAAACAAAAACTAGGGTTGCAGAATTTTCAAGGAGGGATATCAAGAAGATGATAGCGCAAATGATTAAACTAAAGGCCAAAGGCTATTGGGAAGGCGGCTTAAGGACTTCAATTCAGACCCCTGACCACGGCGCTTTTGCGAGTGACCTGCCCCGGGAAATGGGTGGGTCAGACAGTGGACCTTGTCCTATGGAATATCTCTTGGGGTCATTGATTGGTTGTGAGCTTGCTACCATGGCCAATGTAGCCAAACAAATGAACTTTTATTACCAGGGTGTGGACGTTACCGCTGAGGGGGACATTGACCCCAGGGGGATGGAGCTGGTTCCCGGAGTCAAGCCTTACTTCCAGGAGATACGCCAGGTGATTAGGGTGCGAACCAGCGAAAGCCAGGACCGCCTGGACCAATTACACCAGGAAACCGAGGGTCGATGCCCGGCGTTTAACCTCTTAAAGGATGCCGGAGTAACTCCTTATGTGTCCTGGGAGTTAGTGCATTAGTCAGGCTGCAATTACCAATATGATAGGAAGAAAACACGGCATTTATAAAACAGAGAAAATCCTTATTAACTCAAGGTTTATAAAGGATTATCTCTGTTTTTATGTTGTTATTATAGTATAATAAGCTTAAAACAGCAGCATGGGAGGAGTCTGTATGACATTTTACGGAACGAAAGCTTTTGGGACTCTGATTGATTTTGAAGCCAATTTTAATGAATATGGTCTCAAGTGGGTTAAAAACAGCCCAATGAAAATCGACAGTTTGGAAGCTGCGCGACAACAAATGCAGCTGATTTACGAGGACTGGGTTCGGACGCCTATGAAGGAATTAGCAGGGGAAACTCCCAAGGAATTTTTCAACAACATTGAAGATATTGATGACTTATTGGAGCTAGTGCTGAGATACGGGGACCTGGGTGAAGGGAAAGTGCCCCGTGTCCTGCTTAACCGTATCCTTGCTTTTGGCGAAAACGCGTTAGAACCACTTATCGAATTAGCCGGTGATGCAGAACTGCAGATGTGTGATTCCTGGGGAAGCGGGCGGGGCCCTATCATTGCTGTTGGACTGCTCCGGGAACTGCGTTCCCCAAAAGCAATCCCGGTACTGGTCGATATCATTGATAAACGGGAGGGTATGGATATCATCGGTGACACTGCTATTGGCGCTTTGGAGGCTATCGGAGAAGAAGTGATTGAACCTGTGCTGGCTGCCCTGGAGAAAACCGGGAATGACAGTGCGGTTACTTCTTTTGCATCGGTTTTGGCTAACTTTAAAGGTGATGAACGGATTTTTCAGGTCTTAACCGGGTTGTTTCAAAAAGGTGGGGATGGTTATGATTTTTACGGCGGGTTGTTGGGGAAATATGGGGATAACAGGGCCCTGCCTATCCTCCAAGAGGCGCTAACGGACCCCGGGCTTGGCTATTTTTCCTTTAAAGAAATTGCCAGCGCTATTAAGGAATTGGGTGGGACGGTAGAAATACAAAGGGAT
>JAJZTU010000115.1 GCA_021848765.1 Bacillota bacterium | reverse complement strand
CCAGGACTCTCCAGGTGGATGTGCGGATTATTGCTGCCACCAACCGGGACCTGGAGGAACTTATCCAGCGTGGGGAGTTCCGCCTTGACCTCTATTACCGCTTTTCGGTAATCACCATGGAAATCCCCCCCCTGCGGGAACGGCGGGAGGATGTGCCGCTCCTGGCTAACCATATCATGGAGAAGCTGAGTCAGAGGTACGGGATAGAGGTGGAAGGCCTCACACCGGAGGTCCGGCATTGCTTTACCAACCACCCCTGGCCGGGAAATGTCCGGCAGCTGGAGAATGTTTTGGAGCATGCTTTTAATCTCCTGGAGGAGGGAGAAAAGTTCATCGGTATTTTTCATCTTCCTGAACGATTTGTTAAGGAAGTGGGAAACAATATAGACAGGCCGTCGGAGACTCTGGAAGAGATTATGGCCAGTGCGGAGAAAAAAGCAATTCTGCAGGCTCTGGCTGCTACCGGGGGGAATCGCATGGAAGCAGCCAATCTTTTAGGTATTCACCGCTCGGGATTTTATCAGAAGCTGAAGAAATACGGAATTACCGGTGAGGAGGAGAATAATGGAAAATAATTTGGAAAATGCACTGGCCCGAATTTCCCGTGGTACTCCTCCCGGCATTCGACGGTTGGGGGGTAACCGTTTAGCTCCGGATAACAGGGCTGGAACCGGTAATCAATTTTACCTGGGCAACCAGGTTATTGAGCTGTGGCAAAAGAGCAGGCAGGCGGAAACCGCGGATGTGGAAGTGGATAAGTGGGTGCCTACCACCTGTGGTTATTGTTCCATAGGCTGTGGAATTTACCTGGGGGTCAAGGACGGTAAAGTGGTAGGGGCTAAAGGCAGCCCTCAAAGCGCTGCCAATGAGGGCCGCCTCTGTGTCAAAGGCCTTTACGAGTGGAAGAGCCTGGACGCTCCCGGGCGCGCACGGGAACCTATGGTGCGCAGGGACGGTCAATTGGTTGCTGTGGATTGGGACCGGGCCCTTGGCGGGATGGTGGCCAGGCTCCGGGAGGTTTTGGAGCGTTATGGTCCGGAAGGAGTGGCCATTTACGGGTCAGGGCAGCTCACTTTGGAGGAAAATTACGCCCTGGGCAAGCTGGCCCGGGGAGTGCTGGGGACTCCCAACCTGGACTCCAATACCCGGCTGTGCATGGCTTCCGCAGTAACCGGCTATATCCGCTCCTTTGGCGCCGACGGCCCGCCCGGATCTTATGAGGACATTGACCTGGCCGACTGCATAGTGCTGTTTGGCTGCAATCCTGCGGAGATGCACCCCCAAATCTGGCACCGGGTGCGTTATAACCAGGTCCGGCGGGGGGCAAAGCTGATTGTTGCCGACCCTAAACTGACTGAGCCGGCCAGGGTGGCTGATGTCCACTTAAGGCTCCGGGCCGGCGCCAATGTGCCCTTGCTGAACGGGATTTTGCACCTGCTCATCGCCGGGGGGATGGTTAACAAAGAGTATGTGGAAAAACATACCACAGGTTATGCGGAGATGGCTGAGGCTATCGGGGAATTTACGCCGGCACGGGCGGCTGAACTGGCCGGGGTGCCGGAAGAGAGTATCCGGGAGGCCGCCCGGCTTATCGGAGGGTCCGGGAGTGTCACCACTTTGTTTGTTCAGGGGGTAAACCAGTCTGCTTCCGCTTCAGAGGCGGTTAATTTGATTTGTAATATCCATTTGATTACCGGCCAGATCGGTAAGCCGGGGGCGGCCCCGATTGCTGTCACCGGCCAGGCAGCGGCTATGAGCGCCAGGGAAGTGGGGGGCGGGCCGAGCCTGGTGGGCTTCCGCAACTGGCAAAACCCGGTCCACCGCCGGGAGGTAGCCCGGTTATGGGGGATAGCTGAGGAGAAGCTGCCTGCTTATTCCAATGATATAATGACTATTTTACAGGGTATAGAAGCAGGACGGATCCGTTTTCTGTGGAATATTGCCACCAACCCGGCAGTATCCCTGCCAAATCAGGGCTGGGTCAGGAAGCTTTTACAGAAAGTTTTCCTGGTGGTCCAGGATATCTTTTATCCCATGGAGACAGCGGCTTTTGCCGATGTGTTCCTGCCCGCTGCCCAGTGGGGGGAGAAGACGGGGACTTTCACCAATAGTGAGCGCAGGGTGAATCTGACCAGGAAAGCGGTGGAACCGCCGGGTAAGGCCAAGGCGGATTTGGAAATCTTTTGTGCAGTGGCCAAGGAGTTGGGGGAAGCAAGGCTGCTGCCCTGGCAGGGAGCTGAAGAGGTTTTTGAGGAATGGAAAAAGCTTTCTATGGGCAGGCCTAATGATGTTTCCGGGATAACCTATGAGCGTTTGGAGAAACTGGGTGGCATCCAGTGGCCTTGCCCGGCGGAAAACCATCCGGGAACTTCCCGGCTCTATACCGACGGGATTTTTCATACCGCCCCTGAGTACGCCCAGGCCTATGGGGAGTTTAATCACCCGGCCAATAAGGCCAGGTTGTGGGCGGTAAAGTACATGCCGCCCCCGGAGGTTCCTGATGAGGAGTTTCCCTTCTGGCTGAATACCGGGCGGATGCTGGAGCATTACCACAGCAGGACCAAGACCAAGCGGATTCCGGAACTGCACCAGGCTGCTCCGGAGGGGTATGCGGAGATTAACCCTGAGGATGCCCGGAGGCTGGGCATTAAGGACGGGATGTGGGTCAGGCTGACTTCCCGGCGCGGCTGGATAAAGGTGAAAGCAAAGCTAACGGACAGTGTCCGGACGGGAGATGTGTTTGTGCCCTTTCACTTTGGGGACTTGGACCCCGGTGAGGAACAGCTTAAACAAGCTGCCAACCATCTGACTCCCGGTGAGGTGGATGCTTTTAGCAAGCAGCCTTTGTTTAAAAGTTCTACTTGCCGGTTGGAGCCACTGGACTAGTGATTGTATTTAAGCCCCGGTTGCTCTTTGACATGTCCTTTTTTTTAGACACTGCATCCGTGGAATTAGACGATGCAATGGTCTGAAAAGATCGTTGTAAATATTAAGACTCTTCCAAAAGCCTTGCGCAGCAAGGCTTTTTTCTTTTGTAAATTTTCTGTGCAGTTGGCATGGAGTTTGCAAATGACTCAAATTGGCGGGAGGTTGTGAATGTTGGAACTTGCTCCAATGAACAAAGTCTACTAGTGAAAGGAGGTTCGGTATGGATAAGAGAAGTGTTCCGGCTAAACCATTGCTGCTAGTCCTGGTTGCGGCAGCCTTAGCGATTATGGCCACTCTTGGACGTTTCTGGGTACTGGGGGACAGCCGCGGGGTCTTTATGTACTTAGGCATGCTCTTCATGGTCTCGGGGTTGGCTCTCTACACCTGGAAAATCACAGTATTTCCTAATGAGGAGGTGAATTCTCATGAGTAAAAAGGAACAAATCAGCCGCCGGCGTTTCCTCACCATTTTGGGAGGAATTCCCCTGGCCGGGGCAGTTTTAGCCCCTACGGCTGCCATGACCCAGTTTCTCTATCCCCCCGCTTCCCTGCGCACCCCTCCCAAGCCTTTACAGGTGGCCAGCCTGTCTGAGCTTCCCGTGGGGGGGCTTAAGGAATTTGAATATAATGATGCTCCGGCAGCGCTGGTACGAAAAAGTGAGCAGGAAATCCTGGCCTTTTACCGGAAATGCACCCACCTGGGCTGTACTGTAATTTGGAAGCCGGAAGATAAGATCTTTTTCTGTCCCTGCCATGGTGGAAAGTTTGACCTGGACGGCAAGAACATCGGGGGTCCTCCGCCCAAGCCCTTGATTGCCCTGCAGGTTACCGTGGATGGGGACAAGGTAATTGTTCAAGAGAGGAGTGCATGAACTTGAATAACTGGTTGGAGGAACGCTTTGGCTTAGCCCAGGCAGTGCAGGAAATCAAGGAACATCCTGTGCCCAAACATGCCAGGCACCCCATGTACTGCTTTGGGGGTTTAACCTTTTTCTGTTTTATTATCCAGGTGATAACCGGGATTATTCTGGCCCTTTATTACCGCCCCACTCCTGATGAAGCCTATGCCAGTATTGTATTTATCCGGGATCAGGTGGCCTTTGGCGCAATGATCAGGACCTTGCATCACTGGACTGCCAATCTGATGGTGGTCATGGTTATCGTGCACATGCTGCGGGTATTTTACACCGGTTCTTTTAAGAAGCCCAGGGAGCTTAACTGGGTAGTAGGCGTAATTCTTTTGCTGCTAACGATGGGCTTTGGGTTTACCGGTTACCTGCTGCCCTGGGACCAGGTGGCTTACTGGGGTTCTATGGTCGGTACGGAAATTATGGGTTCAGTCCCCGTGATTGGCAAATATCTGATGATTATGCTCCGGGGAGGCTTGAAGGTCAGTGAGTTCACCCTTACCCGTTTCTATGTGGCCCATGTAATGATCCTGCCCATCCTGGCCATGATGCTCATGGGGGCACACTTTATCATGGTCCGGATTCAGGGCATCTCCGACGAGCTATAGTTAAAATACAGCAAAGGAGGTTTTCCAATGGCTAAACAGTCGCACAAAAAATCCGGAACCATTCCCTTTTGGCCTAACCATGCCCTGACTGAAGCATCTGTCGCCTTGTTTTTTCTGGGCGGGCTGTTTTTGCTGTCCGGGATATTGCCCCGGGAATTGGGGGAAACGGCTAATAAACTGGCTACCCCGGAACATATTCTTCCGGACTGGTATTTCCTGTGGATGTTCCAACTCCTGAAAATAATCCCCAGCAAAATTCTTGGCCTGCTCGTTTCCGCCGGGGTTTTTGCAGTAATCTTTGTGGCGCCCTGGTTGGATAAAAGCCACTTGCGGCGGCCGGGACAACGTCCGGTAGCCAGCCTGTTAATGCTGGGATTCCTGATTGCGGCGGCTATTTTGTCCGTATTTTCCTTGGGACTTTAGCTGCTACGAGTCTTTAGAACTTTGGATTCTACGAGGTCCTGAGGATTTTAGCTTCTACCTGGGATGAGGTGAGCAATCATGCAGCAAAAAGTTCTCTCCGTGCTTGGGGGGATGCTGGGTTACCTGGTGGTAAAAAACCTGAAAAACAAAAACGGCCTCTTGCGGCCCCCGGGCGCCATGGAAGAGGAAGCTTTTCTGGCCACCTGTATGCGCTGCGGCAAGTGTGTTTCCGCTTGTCCCTATCAAGCCATTAAGGTGGGCGATGCCAGTCAGGGGGCCGGGGTAGGGACTCCTTATCTTGCGGCCAGGAATAAACCCTGCTATCTTTGTCCTGCTTTTCCCTGTATCAAGGCCTGCCCCAGCGGAGCCCTGCAGGATGTGGCGGGGCGGGATAAGGTGGATATGGGGGAGGCTGAGATCAATACGGAAACTTGTTTGTCCTGGCAGGGGATGCGGTGTGAGGTATGCTACCGGGCTTGCCCGTTTTTGGACAAGGCCTTGTATGTTGAACCTTTCCGCAACACCAAAACCGGGAAGCATGCGGTATTTGCCCTGTATGTGAATAAGCAGCATTGTGTAGGGTGCGGCCTGTGCGAGTATGTCTGTGTGACGGAAAAACCGTCTATTGTGGTCCACCCGAAAGGCAGGTGAGGGAAGTGCGGAACTGGACGTTAATCCGCCGGTCGGTCCAACTACTGGTTGTGGCCTTACTCCTGACCCCTGTGGCAGGAGGGACCTTTTTTACCGGCAATTTAAGTTCTTCACAGCTTCTGGGGCTGGTACTCTCCGATCCCTACAGTGTGCTGGAAACTACCGTGGCCTCCCGGCGCCTGCTGGCCGGCCTGGTTCTGTCCGGTGGAATCATCCTGGGCCTGTATTGGGTAATTGGGGGAAGGACCTACTGCGGGTGGGTCTGCCCGGTCAATATTTTGTTGGATTGGACGGATTGGGTAGGACGGTCTTTGCGAAATTTCCGCAAGACGGTTTCACCCGTTGCCGGCGCTACGAAGCCTGACGGCTCTAAGGCCAAAGGAATCGACGGTCGCACCCCCTACCGGGTCTTGGCTGTTTTCTTGCTGCTCAGCGCTGCTACCCGCCTGCCGGTATTTGGCATAATCAACCCCATCTCGGCTGTGGTACGCAACCTCCAGTGGGGCGTGGACATTGGCCTTATCCTGGTGGCTGTACTGGTATTATGGCAGTTAATCTTCCGGGACAGGGCTTGGTGCCGGTATTTATGCCCGGTAGGGACCATATATGGTTTGCTGGGGAAGAGCAGCCCGGTCCGGGTGGTCCTGGACCATCGTTCCTGTACCCATTGTGGTGTTTGTCAGGAGGTATGCCCCATGGGCGGTGAGCCGGTGAGGGAAGTTTGGCCCCGGCCGGCTGCCTTAAAGCTAACCAGGCTGACGGATCAGGATTGTACTAATTGTGGTCTTTGTATCGACCGGTGTCCAAGTAAAGCTTTACAGTATCAAGTTTTTAAACAGCCGGCAAAACCTTCAACTAAGTAAACTTTCGGCAAAGGAGGGCTAGTATATGAATCTAAGCCGCCGCGATTTCTTAAAAGCTATTGCCGCCGCCAGCGCTATGGCAGCTGCGGGTTGTTCCCCCAAGAAACAGCCAACCCAGGAAGCGGTTGGCGCCACCTATACCGGGGATGTGGATGAATGGCGCAAAGCCACCTGCCGCTTTTGCGGGACCGGCTGCGGGGTGATGGTGGGCATTAAAGACGGCAAAGTTGTGGCCAATAAAGGGGACAAAGAAAGCCCGGTTAACCGGGGGCTAAACTGTGTCAAAGGATATTTTGTCTCCAAAATCCTCTACGGTAAAGACCGTTTGACCAAGCCCCTTATTAGAAAGAACGGGAAAATGGTGGAGGCGTCCTGGGAGGAAGCCCTGGATCTGGTAGCAGCTAAATTCAAAGAATCCATCGCTGCCTACGGCCCGGATTCTGTAGCGATGTTTGCTTCCGGCCAGATGTACGTCATGGAAGGTTATGCGGCCAGCAAGTTATTTAAGGCCGGGATCGGGACCAATAACATTGACCCTAATGCCCGGTACTGTATGGCCAGCGCTGTGGCAGGATTTATGACCACCTTTGGTAAGGATGAACCTATGGGCTGTTATGAGGATATCGAGCATGCCACCACTTTTATTACCTGGGGAAATAACATGGCGGAAATGCACCCCATCCTCTTTTCCAGAGTAACTGACCGCAAGCTTGCCAAGCCGGGGGAAGTGAAGTTCTTTGATTTTGCCACCCGGCGTACCAGGACCACCGAATTGGCTGATGAATACCTGGAATTCAAGCCTAACGGTGACCTGGCCATCCTCAATGCAATTGCCAATGTCCTGATTCAGGAGAAACTGGTAGACGAGGCCTTTGTCGCCAAACACTGCACCTTTAAAAAAGGCAAGGAAAACATCGGTTACGGCCTGGAAGACGGGGCCCAGTTCAAAGACGAACCCCAGCCCATGAGCTATGAGGAATTTAAGGCTTATGTAGCCAAGTACACCCCGGAATATGCCGGGCAAATCAGTGGTGTACCGGCTGATAAAATCAGGATGGTGGCCAGGGTATTCGGCAACCCGAACGAAAATGTCATGTCCTTTTGGACCATGGGCTTTAACCAGCATGTCCGGGGGACTTGGGTCAACAACATGGTGTACAATGTCCACCTGCTTACCAAACAAATTGGCCGCCCCGGGGCTACGCCCTTCTCCCTGACCGGACAGCCCAGCGCTTGCGGCACTGCCAGGGAAGTAGGCGTTTTCTCCCACCGGCTGCCGGCGGATATGGTGGTGGATAATCCCGAGCACCGGGCCAAGGCAGCAAAGATCTGGAAGGTTCCTGTGGAAAAAATCCCGCCTAAGCCAGGCCTGCATGCCACAGAGATGCTGAGAGCAGTAGATTACGGTAAGGTTAAGGTTCTTTGGAGCATGTGCACCAACCCCTTGGCGGTCTCACCCCACGTAGGCCGGTTCCGCAAGGCCTTTGAAGATAAGAAGGCCTTCCTGGTGGTATCAGATGTTTATCCCAACCGGACCACTGAGCTGGCAGACGTCATTCTACCGGCAGCCATGTGGGTGGAAAAGGAAGGCATGTACGGCAATGCCGAGCGCCGGACCCAACACCTGGCCAAATGTATGCTGCCTCCCGGTGAAGCTAAGGATGACCTGTGGCAGTTGATTCAGGTTGCCAAACGGCTGGGATACGGGGAACTTTTCAACTACCCCGGGGTTGATAAGTATGACGGGGCTAATCCTGAAGGGGAAAGTGAATTGAAAAAGGCTATCTTTGAAGAATACCGCCAGTTTACCATTGGGATGGGTAAAGACCTGGCCCCCTATGAGGAATATGTCAAACAACGGGGCCTGCTTTGGCCGGTAGTAAAGGGCAAGGAGACTAAGCGCCGGTATGTTGAAGGGGAAGATCCCTACGTTAGACCGGGTACAGGGTTTGATTTTTACGGAATGAAGAAAGATGAGCACCGGGCGGCTATTTGGGCCAGGCCCTGGGAACCTCCTGCGGAAATTCCTGATCAGGATTATCCTTTCTGGCTGTGTACAGGCAGGGTGCTGGAACACTGGCACTCCGGGACCATGACCCGCCGGGTGCCCGAGCTGAAAAAAGCGGTACCCGATGCCTATGTGGAGATTAACCCTAAGGATGCCCAGCGCCTGGGAATCAAACAAGGGGACAAGGTCAAAGTGGTTTCCCGCCGGGGAGAAATCATTGCTCCTGCGGAAATTGATGGCCGGGGCAAACCACCGGCAGGTACGGTGTTTGTGCCTTTCTTCGATGAGGAGATTCTGATTAACCTGGTAACCCTGGATGCTTTCTGTCCCATTTCCAAACAGCCTGACTTTAAGAAGTGCGCCGTGCGGATTGAAAAGGCCTGATTCGCTGAAACTGTGGTATTGAAAAGGCATAATCTAGCGGCTTGTGGGCAAGAGAAGACATATCCGCTGAAACCGAAGGATGTGAGACTATGAGCGATTCTGCTCATCAGGAAGTAAGCCGCCGTGGATTGTTTAAGGTAATTGCGGCACGGGCGTTACAGGCTATTCAGGAGTACAACGCCCTTTTACCGGCAGACAGACCGGAACAGCTCATCCGGCCTCCCGGAGCACAGGGCGGTACGGCCTTTCTGGCCACCTGTAACCGCTGCGGGAAATGTGCCGAAACCTGTCCCCGGGGGGCTATTCTCCTCCAGGGGCCGGGAGAGGGCGCAGCCGTAGGGGCGCCTTATTTGGAACCGGCCAGGGCAGCCTGCAGTTACTGCCTCCGGTGTAACGAGGTCTGCCCTACCGGGGCCCTGAAAATGGAGGCAGTCCGGGAGAGCCGCATCGGGACAGCATATGTGGACCAAGAGCGCTGCCTGGCCTGGCAGGGCGGGATGTGCCGGGTTTGTTATGACAAATCCGCCTTTCCCGGCACCTGTATGACTTTGGAGGGGCTGCGCCGCCCCAGGGTAAACCCGGAACTCTGCCGTGGCTGTGGTAGTTGTGCCAGACACTGCATACAGTCTGTGCCGGCCATTGGCATTTTGCCGCCAGGTGCGGTGGAGAAGGAATAGCAAGCTTGAGATACGCCGGTAAGGCATGTATATTTGAGACAAGTTTTGCGGATATTATTGAGATTTCATCATAAAATAGAGAGGGGGCTAGCTAATGAGTACACCAAATTATTACCGCATACCCACCATTTTGGCGGTGCTGGTAGTGATTCTGTTTTTAGGCAGCTTTGCTTTTAAATTAGAGCCCATAATTGCCAAACCGCCCCAAACCAGGCTTACGCCGCCGA
>JAJZTU010000003.1 GCA_021848765.1 Bacillota bacterium | reverse complement strand
TGGGTAACCAGGAACTAGCCGCTGAATTGGCGAAAACCAGGGATGAGCGGTATAAAAACCGGGTACATATCGGCTTTGACCACCCCAAGCATGACAAGATTGAAACCAAATGCACCTTGTGTCATGTGGGTGTAGGCCATAGTGATAAGGTTGATGCCAAACAGGTTATGGCGGCCTGCCAAAGCTGTCATACCAACAAACTGCTTGAGAATAAGCAGGCTAAGGTGCCAAAGTCTAATGAGTGTACCTCTTGTCATCTCCAAATTAAAGATATTGTCCCCAAAAGTCACCAGCCCAAGGGAAAATGGGCTTTGGCACACGGGACGTACGCTCTGAAAAACATTAAGGAATGCAACCATTGTCATCAGCTTAACTTAGCCCAAGGTGGCACAAAACTACCGGATGGAGAAGCAAATGCCGCATTAAATGTTGCGGCCAATGCCAAATCCAATCAAAACTTCTGCTTTGATTGTCATAAGACCGTAATCCCACACCAGCAAAACTTCCTGCAGGTCCATGCCGAAGAATATCAGGCTAACCCGGAGGTCTGCAATAAGTGTCATAAACAAGGAGCCAAGCCGGTAGCGGGACAGCGGGCTAACAACTGCTCGGATTGCCACAAACTGCCTATCCCGCATCCCGGAGGTTTTGCCAAGGGCCACGGCGAATTGGCCAAGGCGGATTCAAATAAGTGCCTGTATTGTCATTCCGGTCAAAATCCGGTCAACCCATATGCCAAATATGCGGCAAAAAACTTTTGCACTGATTGTCACACCAAAAATAATCCGCATCCCGGTAATTGGGTGGCTACACATGAGCAAGCAGCAAAGGTAAAAGCCAATAGCTGTACAACCTGCCACAAGCAGCAGAACTTCTGCAGTGCGTGCCATGGCAATAGAACGGATTCTTAAATTGCTTTGCAAGATTGCCCTCTGGAGGGTAATTTTGCATTTTAAGCAGGAAAAGACAGCCAACCCAGCGAAAGCTATCAGGTAAACTGTTTGGCGCATTAGATTGGTTAGCCGGTTACTCATAGTATTTTCTCCCGGTGGGAAAATAGAAGGAGAATTGCTTAAGGAGGAAAAGCCATGACTTTTGGTAAGGCGGAGTTGAAAGATTTCGGACGCGCAATTGAAAAGGAATGGTTGGTTACCAACGGCTTGGGCGGATTTGCTTCTTCCACCATCCTGGGAGCCAATACCCGCCGGTACCACGGTCTGCTCTTCGCTGCTTTACGCCCTCCTACAGACCGCACACTCCTGCTGGCCAAACTGGAGGAACGGGTATGCATAGAAAACCGGGAATTCGCTCTGGGAGTAAATGATACGGCCAATGGGCTGTATCCTCAGGGCCACCGCTATTTGCAGCAATTTAGTACCCACCCCCTGCCTACTTACCTGTACAGCATCCAAGATGTTTTAATTGAAAAAATCGTGTTCATGGTCCACGGCCGGAATACCACTGTAATCCGGTACAACGTCTATACCAGTCCTGATAAAGCAATAGATCTGAAAATTACTCCCTTAATTAACTGCCGGGATTACCACTGGCTCACCCGCCGTAACCAGTGGCCCTTTTACCAGCAGCCGGAAGGAAACGGAGTGGTAATTGAAGCCTTTCCAGGCGCTCCCAAGCTCTATCTGGCAGGAGAGGGCGCCCGGTATAGCCAGGGCCCGGGCTATTGGTTTGAGGGACTCCATTATATCGTTGAGGAAAGCCGGGGGGAGGACAAATGGGAAGACCACTTTATGCCCGGTGAGTTTGAAGTAAAACTAACCGGCGGCGGCAGTTTTGCGATTGTGGCTTCAACTGAGCCGGTTAAGCCTGTCAACAGCCAACTCTGGCAGGTTCAGGAAGAAAAGCGCCTTTCCCAACTGGTGGAAAAGGCCGGCTATGGCCATGAATTTATCAACCGTCTGGTGGTGGCGGCAGACAATTTCATCGTCCGGCGGGAATCAACCGGGACTAAGACAGTCATTGCCGGTTACCCGTGGTTTACCGACTGGGGCCGGGATACTATGATCGCCCTGCCCGGCCTGACCCTGGTTACCAAACGCTTTGATGCTGCCAAGGAGATACTTACCACCTTTGCCCGCTATTGTAAGGACGGACTCATACCTAACCGGTTCCCCGACGAAGGGTTAAATCCTGATTACAATACTGTGGACGCCTCCCTGTGGTTTTTTCATGCTGTGCATAAATACTTGCGCTACACCGGCAACTACGACTTTATCCGGGATATCATCTACCCTGTGTTAAAGCAAATTGTGGAATACCACCTGAAAGGGACCCATTTCAATATCCACGTAGATAAAGACGGTCTGGTTTCCGCAGGCAGTCACGGGCTTCAACTCACCTGGATGGACGCCAAGGTAGATGATTGGGTAGTGACACCCAGGCATGGTAAGCCTGTGGAGATAAATGCCCTGTGGTATAATGCCCTGCGGGTAATGGAGAAGCTGGCCCAGAAGTTTGACGATAATCCCAAGGCCTACAATCAACTGGCCCAAAAAGTGAGGAAGAGCTTTATTCAGGAATTCTGGAATGATTCTACCGGGTGCCTTTATGACGTCATTGGGGAACGCAAGGATGGTTCCATCCGCCCCAACCAGATTATCGCTGTTGCGCTCCCCTTTTCCATGCTGGACCACTCCAAAGAGGTCAAAATCGTCCGTAAGGTTTGGCAGCATCTATACACTCCTTATGGGCTGCGCAGCCTCTCCCCGGAGGACCCCCAGTACAAAGGCCATTACAGGGGAGACCGCTTACAAAGGGATGGGGCCTATCACCAGGGGACAGCCTGGAGTTGGCTGATTGGCCCCTTTATCAGCGCCTACCGCAAGGTCAATGACTATTCTCAGGAAAGCCAGGTGGTAGCGGAAAAGCTGATTGAGCCCTTCAAAGGCCAGCTCTTTGACCACGGTGTAGGCAGCATATCCGAAATCTTCGACGGGGACCATCCCCATGAGCCCAGGGGGTGTTATGCTCAGGCCTGGGGAGTGGCTGAGGTTTTGCGGGCCTATGCGGAGGAGGTTTTGGAGATCAGGCCGTGAGGGAAATGTTGCACGCTTTACTGCCTGTTAAGCTAATTCGTCGGGTCGATACCTGTTTTGCTCTGGCCGGACTCGTTTTTGTCTCCGGCCGGGACTACCTGCCGGTTTGGAGCTCCACGCTCCGCACAGAGCAGTTCTAAGCTTGGTGCGCTAACAGAATCGACCGACCTCGGCGATGGGGCGTCCGTGCCCCCGCCGAGGTTGCCGGCGTCCATGCCGGCAAGGTCGATTCTGTTGCGCACCTTCGCTAAGAACTGCTACCGTACTCCGCGAGTCGCTCCTTCACCGGCAGGTAGCCCCGGCCTGGGCGAATAAGTTACCAGGGACCGGTAGCCCCGGCCTGATAAAACAGTTATCCCGAACGGTGCCCCGGTCCAGTCCCTTATCAGGCAGAGTTACCCCGTTTTGCTATCCGTTTCCCGGTGAGAGTGTGCGGCAACCACGCAGAAACTTTGGTCAGGGAGGATACCTGTCCCGGTTTAGGTGCTCATGGTGGAGTACCGTAGCAGCTCTTAGCGCGGGTGTGCAATAAAATCGACCTTGCCGGCATGGACGCCGGCAACCTTGCTGGGGGCACGGATGCCCCATCAGCAAGGTTGGTCGATTTTATTAGCACACCAAGCTTAGAGCTGCTAGGTACGGAACTAAGAGCACCGAACCGGGACAGGTATCCGACCGGTCGTAATTATCCGGGCCACATTATTTATAAAAACAAAAGTTTATAAGGAGGTACTTACTATGCATTCAAAACTTAACAGCGTCCAAACCATTCTCGGCAATGACCCGGGGAAAATGCTGGAGGCCGTCTGGAGGCTGCCTGAACAGTGTGCTGAGGCCCTGGCCATTGCCAAGGAAGCCGGGCTTCCCCAGGGCTATCAGGGCTTTACCCAGATTATGGTCACCGGCCTGGGAGGCTCGGCTATTGGTGGTGACCTGCTCAGGGTATATGTGGGGGATAAAGCGGGAATCCCGGTGATTGTCAACCGTGATTATACCCTGCCTAATTTTGTGGGTCCGCAGACCCTGCTGTTTGCTACCAGCTTTTCCGGCAATACCGAGGAGACCTTAAGCGCTTATCAGCAGGCTATTGCCAAAGGGGCAAAAATCGTGGTAATTACCACCGGTGGAAAGCTGAAAGAACTCGCCGGCAATGACGGGGTGCCCGTGATAACCATCCCGGGAGGAATTTCTCCCCGGGCCGCTACCGGCTACCTGTTTATTCCCACTGTGGTGGTGCTGCAACGCCTGGGCCTGATTCCTGATGCTAGCGCAGAAATCGAGGATGCCATTAGCAACCTGAAAGAGCTGCGGGAAGTTCTCAAGCCGGAAAGCCCGGTGGAAAATAACCAGGCCAAAACAATCGCCCTGAAGGTGTATAATAAAATTCCGGTCATCTACGGCGCATCAGGAACCACAGAGGTTGTGGCCACCCGCTGGAAGGGCCAGATTAACGAAAATGCCAAGGCCGCAGCTTACTGGAATGTCCTGCCGGAAATGAACCACAACGAAATCGTGGGTTTTGAGGCCCCCGGCCAACTGCTTAATAATCTGGAAATTATCATCCTGCGGGATCAAGCTGACCATCCCCGGGTCCAGAAGCGCATGGAAATCAGTAAAACTATCATGGGAAAAGCAGTCTCCGGTATCACTGAGGTTCATTCCAGAGGCAACACTACCCTGGCCCGCACCTTTTCCCTGACATACATAGGGGATTATGTCAGTGTTTACCTGGCTACCCTGTACGGGATTGACCCTACTCCTGTAAACATGATTGATTTGCTGAAACGCAAGCTGGTAGAAGAGTAGCCTATAAACACTATAAAAAGGAGGTTTTCCATGCATCTGGTGGCTGACTTACACGTTCATTCTATTGCCAGTGGCCATGCTTACTCCACTATCCTCGAGATTGCCCGGGCTGCGGAGAGCAGGGGCTTGGCCATGGTGGCTATTACCGACCATGGGCCTACCATGCCTGGCGGACCTGACCTGTATCATTTTGGCAATCTCCATGTCCTGCCCCCCGAAATCTCCGGAGTGAGAGTGCTGGCCGGAGTGGAAGCTAACATTATTGATAACCGGGGCGGGCTGGATCTCCCGGAATGTTACCTGCGCAGAATGGACATCGTCCTGGCCGGGCTGCATTCAATTTGCTCTCCTGTGGGGACCATTGAGCAAAATACCCAAGCCCTGCTGCGGGCCATGGAGAATCCGTTTGTGGATATTATTGTCCATCCGGGAAACCCTGAATATCCGGTAGACCCGGAGACCGTTGTTTCAGCCAGTCTCCGTTTGGGGATAGCCATTGAAATCAACAACAGTTCCCTGGGGACTGCCCGCAAGGGAAGCGCTCCTCATTGTTTGACCATCGCCAGGCTGGCAGCGGAAAAGGGCTGCCCCCTGGTTATCGGAAGCGATTCCCATTTTGCCTATCATGTAGGCCGTTTCGCGGAAGCTATTAAACTCTGCCGGGAGGCTGGGGTCAGGGAGGAGCAGGTTATTAATACCTCGGTGGAAAAAGTTAACCGCTATTTAGAATTAAGGCGCGAGAAGCATCCTCCTGAGGGTGTTCCCGCTGTGTGAGGTGATATGGGTGACTAAAGCTGAGCAAAAATACGTAATTGGAATCGATCTGGGGGGTACTTTTATTAAGGCAGCCCTGTTTGATCTTCAGGGCGCCCTCCTGGAAAAAACTAAGCTTCCCACTCAAGCTGAAGCCGGTCCCGGGACAGTAGTGGACCGGATGGCCCTGGCCGGCACGAGTTTGCTGCAAAAGGCGAATCTGACTACCGGAGACCTGCTGGGCATCGGTATTGGGGTTCCGGGAAATCATGATTTTACGACCGGTACGGTGCTGTTTTCGCCTAACCTGGATTGGCGCCATGTCCCTGTGAAAACCATGTTGGAAAGCAAGTTACCCGTAGAGGTTTACCTGGACAATGACGCCAATGCTGCCGCTTTGGGGGAACTGTGGCAAGGCGCCGGTCAGGGGGCTCAGCATATGGTGATGATTACCGTGGGTACCGGGGTGGGCGGCGGCCTTATCCTGGGCGGCCGCCTCTACCGCGGGGCCACAGGCAGCGCCGGTGAAATCGGGCACACCATCCTGGTGGAAGGGGGACCGCGCTGTAACTGCGGGATTCAAGGGCATCTGGAAGCTCTGACCTCGGCGCCCTGGATGGTCAAGCGGGTCAGGGAAGCCCTGGCTCAGGGGCAGGAGAGCTCTTTAACCAATGTTGTCAACATCGAGGCCAAGGATATCTTCAAGGCTGCCGGGGAAGGGGATGCCCTGGCCCAAAAGATGGTAGCCGAAACCGCCAAATACCTGGGGATGGGTCTGGCTAACCTGGTGAATATCCTGAATCCCGAATTGATTGTAATCGGTGGAGGTGTGTCTAAGGCCGGGTCGCTCTTACTGGAACCCATTCGGGAAAAAATAAAGGAACTGGCCTTGGAAGTACCGGCCTCCTCAGTGCAGGTTGTGAGGGCCCGGTTGGGTAATGATGCCGGTTCCTACGGGGCAGCAGCTTTGGTACTTCATAGCAGGAAAATATTGTAAATTTCGACATTAATATAAGGAAATAGTTGACATTTTGGGCAGTTTGTTATATATTGAAGATAGTTGAGTCAGCGGCCAAAAATACTTCTAATCTGGAGGTTTGCTAATGGGCAAGAAGGGAAATCAACAGTGACCGAGAAAAAACTCGCACTGCTTTCAACAATTCGCTTTCACCAGGAACAACTGGTTAAAATGGTGGCCAATCAAAGGGAGCGGCTTAGAAATGATGATGTCTACGGTAAAAGCCGTGAGCTGGATCAACTAATTGTACAGTACATGAGACTTCAACTCCATCATCAAAGCGGAAACACGGTCGAAGATTAGTGCGCAAGTACTAACTTTCGACTTTTTCTTTTTCATGAGCTGGAATGGGGGCCGGTTTTCTGGTCATAATAACCCTTGAACCGTTATAGGAGGTGTCGGTTTGAAAGCCATAGCTGATCTGCATAGCCATTCCACATACAGTGACGGCCGGGGGACGGTGACTGAGAATATCCGGGCAGCTGCCGCCATTGGTTTAGAGAGATACGCTATCACCGATCATGGACCACAGAACATTGGTGTCGGTGTTGGTGATGAAAATAAATACCTTGTGATTAAAGAAGAAGTCCGGGGACTCAGGGAAAACTTTCCTGACCTGCAGGTTCTGGTGGGAGCTGAGGCGGATATCATCAGTCTGGAAGGAGATATTGACCTCTCCCGGGAGACCATCGAGGCCCTGGAGCTTTTGATTGTGGGCCTGCATCCCTATGTTTGGCCTAAGACCTGGAAGGATGGGTGGGACTTTGTCCTGAGTAACCAGACCCTGCGGGTAACCCGCAGCATGGAGGAAAAGGTACGCTGCCGCAACACCAAGGCTTTGGTAGAAGCCATGGCCAGGTATCCGGTAGATATAGTCTCCCACCCCAATCTGGAAATGCCGGTAGAGATTAGGGAAGTCGCCCGGGCCTGTCATAAATATGGCAGCGCCTATGAAATCAACACCGGACACAACTTTCAAACAATTGAGGACGTACTGACCGCAGCTAAAGAAGGAGTCACCTTCGTAGTAAATAGTGACGCTCACTTCCCCGAGAGCATCGGGCGCCTTGACATAGGGATAGAACTCCTGGAGCGGGCGGGGGTTAGCCCTGAACAAACCCTCAACCTTAAAGCGGAACAGTAAAACTCCAGGCAGTATAGGCAGCACACAGGCAGGAAAATCCCCCGGGACAGCGAATGTTTTCGTTGAGGTGATAAGCAATGCAGAAGGTTAAATTAGTAATCGTCAGCGGTCTTTCGGGAGCCGGGAAGACCCAGGCCATGCGGAGCCTGGAGGATTTGGGTTTTTTTTGTGTGGATAATCTGCCTCCTTCCCTGCTGCCGAAATTCGCTGAACTGTGCGGCCAATACCAGGGGAGTATTGACAAGATAGCCCTGGTTATCGATATACGGGGAGGAGAGTTTTTCGATAGTATTAATGAAATGTTTGACTACCTGGACAAGGAGGATTCAGACTACGAAATTCTCTTTCTGGAGGCAGCTGATGAGACTCTGGTAAGGCGCTTTAAGGAAACCAGGCGCAGGCACCCCCTGAGTCCCCAAGGCCAGGTATTGGAAGGAATTAAAGAAGAACGTAAACGGATGGAGGAACTCAGAGGCCGGGCCCACAAGGTTATTGATACTTCGAATCTTTCGACTCAGGAGTTGAAGGCAGAGATTCACTCCATGTTTGCCGGCACGGGACAGGATAATGCCAAACTGCGGATGACGGTGGTTTCCTTTGGATTCAAGTACGGCATTCCCCTGGATGCCGACCTGGTCATTGATGTGCGGTTCCTGCCCAACCCCTATTATATTCCTGAACTCAGGGCCTTTACAGGTAATGATGCTCAGGTGCAGGATTATGTAAATAAATCTCCTGTAACCCGTGAATTTCTGCGGAAATTCTACAGCCTGGTGAAATTCCTGATTCCCCATTATATTCAAGAGGGTAAAACCAGCCTGACCATTGCCGTAGGTTGTACCGGTGGTCAGCACCGCTCCGTTACCCTGGCCAACCGGCTGGGGGTTATGTTACAGAAACAGGAGCAGGACAGGGGCTTCCGGGTGGTTATCAAACATCGCGATATTGACAAGAAATCCGGGGGAGTTGACAAAAAATGAGCGGTAGCTTGGCAAAGCGATGGCTTGATTATTGGTTGTACAAGGCCAAGTGGCTCTATCCCGGAATGCGGGTTAAGCGATGGCTGTTTTTGGCCGTCCTGGGTGCACTGCTCAGCGGGTTGGGGGTGATAATCACCACTCAGGAAAAGATTTTAAGTTTCCTGGAAAACAAAATTCTCCAGGCCAGTATCTGGTCATTCGGGTCCTTTGCCTTCTGGGCCGGACTGCTTACTATTGCCCTGGGGATTGCAATTATGTTGTTGGGAATCAGGAAATCCCTGGGTTCCATAATGGATGCCGTATTTCCCGAGCGGGATTTTGGGTTTGCTGAAGCAGTTTTTCAGAAGCGGCACCTTCAGCGAGGCCCCAGGATAGTTGTGGTAGGTGGAGGAACCGGACTCTCGGTACTCCTCAAGGGATTAAAAAAGTATACCTCGAACATTACGGCTATTGTAACTGTGGCTGATGACGGAGGAAGTTCAGGGCGGCTCAGGGGGGAGTTGGGTATTTTACCCCCGGGGGATATCCGGAACTGCATGGTGGCCCTGGCTGAACCGGAAGCCCTAATGGATGAGCTGTTCCAGTATCGTTTTCCGGACGGAAAAACTTTAGAAGGGCACAGTATGGGAAACCTTTTACTGGCGGCCATGACGAATCTGACCGGCAGTTTCGACCGGGCTATCAAAGCTATGAGCAAAGTTCTGGCTATTCGGGGTCAGGTACTGCCCTCTACCCTCGAAAATATCACCTTAAGGGCGGAAACCGGTGATGGGAAAGTAGTAGTGGGGGAATCCGCTATTTCAGCTTGTGGCCAGGCCATCAAGAGGGTAGCTTTGGAGCCGGAGGATTGTAAGCCCTTGCCGGAGGCGCTTCAGGCAATCAAAGAGGCAGACCTGGTTGTCCTCGGGCCGGGGAGTTTATACACCAGTGTGCTTCCTAACCTGCTGATCAGCGAAATTGCCGCAGAACTCAAGGCCGCCAAAGGGGCTAAAGTTTATGTTTGCAATATTATGACCCAACCCGGAGAAACTGAAGGGTACGGTGCGGCAGACCACGTTCAGGCTATCCTGGACCATGTGGGGCCAGGGGTAGTGGAACATGTTATCGTCAACATAGAAGAAGTGCCCAAACGTTTAGTTAAGAAATACCTGGAACGCGGCGCCCGCCCGGTGCGTTCTGAACGCAAGAAACTGGAGAAAATGGGGCTGCAGGTTGTGCCGGAAAAACTGGTTTATGAGTCAGACCTGGTGCGCCACCATCCGGATAAACTTTCCCGGGCCATTATTGGCTTGCTGTTCCGGACCAAGGCCCAGCAGGAGGCAGCAGGTGTCCTGGATTTTTACCTGTTAGGTGAGTGGTTTAAGGATAGGGGACAGGGTAAGTAATTTGCTAGCAAACCACAAGACGAGATAAACCTCTGTGTATGTGCACGGAGGTTTTTTTTATACTTGTAGGAACTTATAAAACCTTTAATGGAAACAAGTATAAGTGCAACTAAGGCTTCCGCCTGCGCTGGCGCTTGGCGCAAGCCAAGTTTTCTTTATCCGAATAGCCTGCCCCACTGCGGGAAAACTACTAGAGTCCAATCTGAGCAAGAGGTGAAGCCTGTGGACCAAAACACTAAGATCAATATTGATCTCCTGTCACCCAAAGCGGTAACCGCCAAGGCGGAGAGTATCGGGGTTAAAAAGGCTAACTATAATCTCAGAACTACGGTGATGCTGGGAATCCTGGCCGGTGTCTTTATTGCCTTTGCCGGGGAGTTCTACACCATGGTTACTTTTGATGCCCGGGTTGGTTCCAGCATAGCCAAGCTTCTGGGGGGAATAGCCTTTTCCCTGGGCCTGATTCTGGTAGTAATTGCCGGGGCAGAGCTATTTACCGGCAATACCCTGCTGGTAATTGCCTATATGACCGGGAAAATCACCCAGCGCAAACTTTTGCGCAACTGGGGCCTGGTCTACATTGGCAATTTAATCGGTGCACTCGGGGTAGTCTTCCTGGTTTATTACGGTCAGCAGTGGCATCTGGGGAAATTTGCCTTTGCCGCGCAGTCGCTGAATATCGGCCTGGGCAAGGTTAAGTATGACTTTATGACTGCCCTGATTAGGGGTATCCTGGCCAACAGCCTGGTGGTCCTGGCGGTCTGGCTCAGCTATAGCGGCCGTACGGTTACGGACAAAGTGCTGGCTATTATCTTTCCGGTAACAGCCTTTGTGGCCTCAGGTTTTGAGCACAGTATTGCCAACATGTATTTTGTCCCCTTTGCTTTGCTTTTGAAAACTCAACCTGAGGCCCTGGCTGCTTTTGCTAAGGCATTTCCCGGAGTTGACCTGGCCCCGCTGACCCTGGGCAACTTCCTGGTCAATAACCTGATTCCTGTAACTATTGGAAATATTATTGGGGGCTCGGTATTTGTCGGACTGGCCTACTGGTTTGTTTACCTGCACCGGTATAAATCTGAGTCCGGAGAAAGCCAGAGGATACCGGGTCCTGTTCTCGGCCTATGGCCGAAGCCTGCCAAAAAGGAGGAAATCAAGTATGAGTATCGTCTGTCAGGACCGGAAAAAGGATCAGCAGACAGTGGACCCGAAGGTGGCAGCCCTGATTGATAAGTACCGGGGTTATGAGGGTGGGTTGGTACCGCTCCTGCAGGAAGCCCAAGACCTTAAAGGGTATTTACCCAGAGAGGTCCTGGAACAGATTGCCGGGGGAATGCATACCTCACTAGCTAAAGTTTACGGAGTAGCCACTTTCTATTCTCAATTTCATCTGAAGCCCAGAGGCAAAAACATCATTCGGGTCTGTCAGGGCACTGCCTGCCATGTCCGGGGCGGAACGGAGATCATGGCCCGCTTTGAAAAGGAACTGGGAGTAGGCTCCGGGGAAACTACCCCGGACCTCAACTTCACCCTGGAATCTGTGGCCTGCATCGGTGCCTGCGGCCTGGCGCCGGTAATCACAGTCAATGACGATACCCATGGCCGGCTGACCCCGGACAAAATCCCGGGCATCCTGGAACAATATCAGGAGCGGGGAGGGAAACAATGATGCCCAACCGGATTCTTATCTGCGGTGGGACAGGGTGCATCTCCTCCCATTCCCGGCCGGTTATGGACCGGCTCGAAAAGGAACTGCAGCAGGCCAACCTCGATCAAGAGTACCAAATAATCTTTACCGGCTGCCAGGGCTTTTGTGAACAGGGCCCAATCATCATCGTGGAGAAGGACAGTACTTTTTACTGCCGGGTGGACCCGGACCAGGTTCCGGCCATTGTGCAGGACCACCTGAAAGCAGGCCGGCCGGTGGAAGAGCTGCTTTATACCAATCCTGATACCGGGATTACGGCCCGGACCAGGGATGAGGTGGTTTTTTTTCAGAAGCAGAAACGCCTGGTTTTACATAATTGCGGTCTGATCGACCCGGAAAATATTGACGAATACATTGCGAGGGGGGGTTACAAGGCCCTGGAAAAAGCTCTGGCAGCAGATCCCCTGCAGATTATTGAAATGATCAAGAAGTCCGGGCTGCGGGGTAGAGGCGGAGGTGGGTTCCCTGCCGGAATCAAGTGGGAGACTGCCAGGAATGCCGCAGGTAAACATAAATACGTGGTCTGCAATGCTGATGAAGGAGACCCCGGGGCATTTATGGACCGGAGCATCATGGAGGGTGACCCCCATGCGGTGCTGGAAGGGATGTTGATTGCCGGATTCGCCATCGGCGCCCAGGAGGGTTATATTTATATCCGGGCTGAGTATCCGCTGGCTGTACGCCGGCTCCTGGCAGCCATCCGGCAGGCGGAGGAGAAAGGCTTTATCGGCGATAAAATCCTGGGTTCCGGCTTCGGTTTCCGGATCCGGGTCAAACAAGGGGCCGGGGCTTTTGTCTGTGGGGAGGAGACAGCCCTGATTGAATCCATACAGGGCAACAGGGGGATGCCCAGACCCAGGCCGCCTTTTCCAGCTATCAAGGGCGTTTGGGACATGCCCACCAATGTGAATAACGTAGAGACACTGGCCAATATCCCGGTTATCCTGGGCATGGGAGCAGGGGAATATGCCAAAATCGGGACCCAGCAGAGCAAAGGCACCAAAATCTTTGCCCTCACCGGGAAAATCAACAACACTGGTTTGGCGGAAGTGCCGATGGGAATTACCCTCCGGGAAATTATTTATGATATCGGCGGTGGAATCAAGGATGGCAAGAAATTCAAAGCAGTGCAAATCGGGGGGCCCTCGGGAGGTTGTATACCGGCAGAACACCTGGATGTGGCCATTGACTATGATTCCCTGATTTCCCTGGGGGCCATGATGGGCTCAGGGGGCCTGGTAGTAATGGATGAGGAGACCTGTATGGTCGATGTGGCCCGGTTCTTCCTGACTTTTACCAGGACTGAGTCTTGCGGAAAGTGTACCCCCTGCAGGGAAGGTACCAAGCGCCTGCTGGAAATCCTGGAGCGTATCGTGGAAGGCAAAGGGGAAAAGCGTGACCTGGAAACCCTGGAAAGGCTGGGGCGGAATATTATCGATTCCTCCCTTTGCGGTTTGGGCCAGTCTGCCCCTAACCCAATTTTAAGTACCCTGCGTTATTTCCGTTCCGAATATGAGCTGCATATTGAGCAAAAAGTCTGCCCGGCAGGGGTCTGCAAGGCTCTGAAACACTACAGGGTAATTCCGGAAAAGTGCAAGGCCTGCGGGTTATGTAAGCAGGAATGCCCGGTGGGCGCAATAACCGGGGAGAAGAAGGCGCCCCATGTCATTGATCCGGCGAAATGCGCCAAATGTGGTGAATGTGTCAAAAAATGCCCCTTTGAGGCAATTGTTCACGGATAAACCCTTAAAGAGGAGGTGAGACAAGTGGAGCGCATAACCGTAACCATCAACGGAAACCAGTATCAGGCGCTTAAAGGCAGCACCATTTTAAAGGCTGCAGAAGCCAATAATATTCATATCCCCACCATGTGTTATGAGGAGGGATTATCCATACCCGGATGCTGCCGGATGTGTGTAGTCGAGGTCAAAGGGGCCAGAAAGCTCCTGGCTGCCTGTACTACCCCGGTCACGGAAGGAATGGAAATCCAGACTGAATCCGACCGGGTGGTGGAGGCCAGGAAGGACATCCTGCGCCTTTATTTGGCCAGCCATGACCTGCGCTGCCTGACCTGTGAGCGCAACGGGGACTGCCGGCTTCAGGATTACTGTTACCGCTACAAGGTGGAGGATACTCCCTACCGGGGAGAGCAAAAGAAATATCCGGTGGATATCTCAAACCCTTTTTTCTTCAGGGATTACAGCAAATGCATCATGTGCGGCAAATGTGTCCGGGTCTGTGCGGAAATCAACGGTGCCTATGTCTATGACTTCATGGAAAAAGGCTTTGATTCCAAGGTAACCTCTGCCTTTGATGACCCTAACCAGGAGACTGCCTGTACTTTTTGCGGGATGTGTGTCCAGGTTTGCCCGGTGGCAGCCCTGGTGGAAAAATCCGTAATGTGGGCAGGGCGGCCGTGGGAAATGCAGAAAGTCAAAACTACCTGCCCCTACTGTGGGGTGGGCTGCCAGCTTAAACTTAAAGTGAAGGACGGGCGCATTATCGGGGTGGCCAAGGATAAGTCGGGCTCCAACCTGGGCCATCTCTGTGTCAAAGGCCAGTTCGGTTGGGAATATGTCCATTCTCCTGACCGCCTGACCAGGCCTTTGCTGCGTAAAAACGGCAAACTGGAGCCGGTTTCCTGGGAAGATGCCTACAACCATATTGCCCGGCGCTTAAGCTCCATCAGGGACCAGTACGGGGGCCAGGCTCTGGCCGGGCTTAGTTCAGCTAAATGTACCAATGAGGAAAACTATCTTTTCCAGAAGTTCATGCGTACACTGATCCATACCAATAATGTGGACCACTGTGCCCGGCTCTGACACAGTTCCACCGTGGCCGGTCTGGCCACAGCATTTGGCAGTGGGGCTATGACCAATTCTATAAATCAACTGCTGCAGACCAATGTAATCCTGCTGGTAGGGGCTAACACCACCGAAGCCCACCCCGTAACCGGATACCGCATCAAGCAGGCGGTAAAAGACGGGTCCAGGCTCATCGTGGTGGACCCCCGGAAAATTGAACTGGTCCGTTATGCGGATCTCTGGCTGCGCATCAGGCCGGGGACCAATGTGGCCCTTTTGAACGGGCTGGCCCATGTGATTATGAGGGACGACCTTTGGGACAAGCAGTTTGTGGCTGAACGCAGCGAAGGTTTTGAAGAATGGCGGCAAGGCTTGGAGCAGTATACCCCGGAATATGTGGCCAATATCTGTGGAATCAAGCCGGAGTTAATTGAGGAAGCGGCCCACCTCTATGCCCAGGCGGAAAAAGCCACCACGGTATATGCCATGGGCATTACCCAGCACACCTCGGGAACCAATAACGTGTTTGCCATAGCCAATCTGGCGATGGTTACCGGGCAGGTTGGCAGGGAAGGCGCCGGCGTAGCGCCACTAAGGGGCCAAAACAATGTGCAGGGCTCCTGCGACATGGGGGCTCTGCCCAATTACTACCCCTCGTACAGGTTTGTGGACGATTCCGCAGCCAGGCAGGACCTGGAAAAGGCCTGGGGGGTTAGCCCTGAAGCAGGGGCTCCGGGTCAGCCTAATGGGCAAGGGCCAGCCGGCCTGCCTGTTGAGCCTGGTCTCACCGTTACCGAGATGATGAAGGCTGCTGACCGGGGTGAAATCAAGGCCATGTACATCATGGGTGAAAACCCCGTGCTGTCTGACCCGGATGCCAATCATGTCATTGAGGCCTTGAAGAAGCTGGACTTTCTGGTGGTCCAGGATATTTTCCTCACGGAAACTGCAGAACTGGCGGATGTGGTGCTTCCGGCGGCCAGCTTTGCTGAAAAGGAGGGTACGTTTACCAATACCGAACGCCGGATTCAAAGAGTGCGTAAAGCCCTGGAGCCGCCGGGGGAGGCGAAACCGGACTGGCTGATACTTGTAGAACTGGCCAATCATCTGGGCCGGCCCTGGCACTACCCGCGGGGACCTGAGGAGATTATGGAAGAAATCGCCCGGGTAACCCCGCTCTACGGCGGAATCAGTTATGCCCGCCTGGAGGAGACCGGTATCCAGTGGCCCTGCCCCACACCGGACCACCCGGGGACACCCTGGCTGCATGCTGAGAAATTTACCCGGGGCAAGGGCCGTTTCCACAGGGTTGAACACCTGCCTCCGGCAGAAGAGCCTGACCGGGAGTACCCGCTGTTGCTGACTACCGGGCGGATGCTCTACCATTTCCATACCGGCACCATGAGCCGGCGTTCCAAGCGCTTGGAGGCAATTCATGACCACGAACTGGCCATGTTAAACCCTGATGATGCCAGCCATTACGGCATTTGTGACGGGGATACCGTGCAGGTGGAATCCCGCCGGGGTAAAGTCAAGACCAAGGTCCAGGTTACCGACCATGTACCCCCGGGAGTGCTGTTTATGACCTTTCATTTTAAGGAGACGGCTACTAACTTATTGACAAACGCAGCCGTTGATCCCATTTGTAAAATCCCGGAATTGAAGGCCTGTGCCGTGCGGGTAAGCAAGGTTTAGCCAAGGTTTAGGGTACCGGAAAATATATCTGTTATAAAGGGGGCTGTTGACAAATAGAAGGAGGTAGTTCATTCTGACTACCTCTTTCTGTTTTCCGGTCAAAGTTATGTCACGGTTATTCCGGGGAAAGTTTCTGGCTTTTCTTAAGAATCTACAACTGGGGTAGGGAGGTGGTTATTGCCCTATATGCCGATGTGACTGCTTCAAAGCAAAGGTATGAGGGCTTTGGTATTATTTTCGCACAGTCTTGAGACAGCAGTAGATGACATCGTGAATGAAGCAATCGAGATTCAGGGCGATGGCCCGCTATATTATAGAAAAAATAAAACCATTAATAAATATATTGATAAATTTATAGATGCGGCATATAATATTATCAGACGAGTGTTTTGCACAGTTAATCGTGAAAGAAAGGGTCTGATAATATGCTGGAAAACATTTCTGTAAGTAGCATTATGAATTCTCTGGTACCAATATCCCGATTTAACAAAGGTGAGGCTAATAAAATATTCGACGAAGTTAAGGAAGCTGGGTTTAAGGTTGTGTTGAAAAACAACACGCCAACGTGCGTGCTCTTAACGCCCGAGGTGTATGAACAAATGCTTGAAATCATAGAGGAATACCGTTTGCTTCTGGAAGCCGAAAAACGTATGGAAAACGCAAAACCGGAGGACTTCATCCCGCAAGATAAACTATTGTCTGAGCTGGGTATAAACAAAGCAGACTTTGATAATGCAGATGTGGAGCTTGAATAACAAATGTGGCAGGTGGAATATTTAAAAGAAGCAGTGGAGGATTTAAAACGGCTTGATTACAGCCAGCGTTTACAGGTGCTTAAAGCGATTGATAAGGTATCAAGCAACCCTTTGCCGCAGACAGAAGGCGGATACGGTAAACCTCTCGGCAACAGAAACAACACAAAACTGGCTGGATATCTTAAAATAAAGCTAAAAAAACTTGGCTTGAGAGTGGTATACAAGCTGGTAAGGGAAAATGATGTAATGAAGGTTGTTGTAATATCCGCAAGAGCAGATGACGAGGTTTACCTCATTGCGCAGAAAAGAACAGATAAATAGTTGATGGTTAATTAAACGTCCGATAATTTCGGGCGTTTTTGCTTTATCTTGTCTTGCTTTCTCTGCTTACCATTCTTGTGGGCATGTGGTATCATAGCTGCTCCCGGTTGTGTCTTTTTATCAAATCCACCTTATGACAAAGCCCGGTTCTGTTGCTGACCCCCATTTTTTTAAAGATATTTTGCAAATGGGTTTTTACAGTGTGGGTAGTGATGAACAAGTCATTGGCGATTTCTTGATTGGTGCAGCCTTTTAGCACTAAAACCAACACCTCTGGTTGAAGCTCCGGTATCCGGAATTGTCAGGAAGGTTCTGGTACCGGAAGGGGAAGCAGCCCCGGTGAGTGCGCCCATTGCAGTAATCACTGCAGTGGACGAGAAATGGGACGGTAAACTGGGCGCCGCCCCGGAAAGCAGCCAAACCTCAGGAGCGCCGGGTTTAGGGCGTCAGGGACCCCCGGGGAGTAGTGAAACCCGGGAGCAATCCGCAGGGGTTTCCGGTAATAAAGCAGTCACGCCTGCCGCCAGGAGTTTGGCCAAAAAGCGGGGGATTGACCTCACCCAAATTTCCGGGTCCGGAACCGGAGGCAGAATCGTCCTGGAAGATTTATTCGACTACCTGGCCCTGCAAACCGGCTGGCCGGGAAGCCGGTTTATCCCTGTAGGCGATTGCCTGACTCATTACCTGGATTTAGGTCAAGGTTTTCCGCTTGTTCTCCTGCATGGTCTGGGAGCATCCGGTTCGGCCTGGCAGCCTAATCTCCACTATTTAGCAAACTATTTTCGCGTACTGGCCCCGGATTTACCGGGGGCGGGACTAAGCGACAGCCTGGCGACCGGGTATACCCTGGAATTTTACACCGGGTTTTTGGGGGATTTCCTGGATTATCTGGGTATCGACCGCTGTGTCATTGTGGGCAACTCTTTAGGCGGGGCGATTGCGGTAGCTTTTGCCCGGCATTTTCCGGGAAAAGTGAGTGGTCTGGTTTTGGAAGACTGTGCCGGACTGGGTCAAGAGGTCACACCCGAACTGAGGCCGGCAGTACTTGACTCTGTTAGCAGGGAAGGTATCAGCAAGCTGCTTGGACTGCTCTTTCATGACCCCAAATTTGTTTTTCCGGGGACCATCGAGGAACTTTACCGGTATCGCCAGCGCCCGGGGGCATATGAAGCCCTCAAATCGGCTGTTGAAAACCAGCTTGGTGATGAAGGCCAGAAAATCGACGTCAGCAAGGAATTGGCGCAAATCAGCTTGCCGACTTTAGTGATCTGGGGGGCGGAGGACCGGATTACACCGTTAAGCCAGGGGGTTAAAGTAGCCGGGTTGCTGCCAAAGGGCAGTTTGACAGCTTATGAAGGTTGTGGTCATTGTCCCCACATCGAGCAGGCAGACCGGTTTAACCAGGAAGTAGCACGTTTTGTGAGGGAGTTGTTAGAATGAGCCTGAGAGTACCCATGGAGAAAGAATTAGCATACACACCTGATTTTCAGAAGGTGGCCAAAGCGGCTATCCTGGTCTTTGTAAGGGTCTTCGGGTACAGTATCTGGGCAAAAGAAGCGGGAAGAGCATTATATAAAAAAGGCGGCAATGGAGCGGAACTTAATTCGGAAGACCTCGAATTTTCATGGAGCGCAAGGATGCAAGAATGAAAAGGAGGGGTCTTTCGGGACACATTCACTATGCCGCTGCCAAGGCCGCTATTTTAGGAATCACCTATACCGTTGCCAAGGAGTTGGGACAATTCGGGATTACGGCCAATGCCCTGCAGCCCGGCCTCATCCGCACCGACCTGACCAGGCCTTTCCTGGAGATGGGTGAGCAGGACTTTGCTGCTCAGACACCGGTAGGCAGAGTGGGGGAGCCAGGGGAAATTGCCCGGGTAGCAGGTTTACTGGCTTCCCCTGCCAGCGGGTTTATTACCGGGGCAGCATTCAAGCTGGATGGTGGCTTTTTCTTCATGAATGAAGTGGACCGGTTCATGGAAAAGGCAATGAACCTGCAATGAGCAGACTAAAAATTGTTACCTCCCTGCCGCAACACCAGGCGACAGTGGAAAGTCTGGCCCGGGCCAAAGTGAACACCATTTGCCTGGAGAGCAATTGTCCCAATGTCGGAGGCTGTTTTTCCCGCGGGACGGCTACGTTTTTAATTCTGGGGACGGTCTGTACCAGAAGCTGTGCTTTTTGCGCGGTGGATAAGGGAAAACCGTTACCGCCCGACCCGGCGGAACCATTCCGGGTTACCGGTGCCGCCCGGAAGTTGGGTCTGAAAAGAGTGGTTATTACTTCAGTAACCAGGGATGACCTGGAAGACGGTGGGGCAGGTTATTTTGCCCAGACCGTGAGGTTGTTAAAGGCCGGGGGCATCGAAGCGGTAGAAGTTCTGATCCCGGATTTTCAAGGATCGGAGCCAAGTCTGGCTGTGGTATTGGAGGCAAGGCCGGATATTTTCGCCCATAACCTGGAAACAGTGCCCCGGTTATACCCTTCGGTTCGCCCCGGAGCCTGTTATCAAAGGTCACTCAGAGTTATAGAAAAGGCAGCTGGGTTTTCAGCTAATCTACGAATCAAAGCAGGGATAATGCTGGGCCTGGGTGAACAGGAAAGCGAGGTTCTGGCTGCCATGAAAGATCTGCTCCAGGCAGGGTGTAACATGCTGACCCTTGGCCAGTATCTTCAGCCAACGATTGCCCACCTTCCTGTTGCGGAATACTTGACCCCGGAAATGTTTGAAAAGTACCGTCTGTCAGCCTTAGACCTGGGTTTTCAAAAGGTATGGTCCGGGCCATTGGTTAGGAGTTCCATAGCTTATTAAAGATCGAAGGGGGTAATAAAATGCCTGAAAAGCCAATATTTACAAGCATACTGCAGGTGGCGGTCGTGGTCAGGGATATGGATGCCTCGGTCAAAAGATATGCCGATGAATACGGCATTGGACCGTGGGCCATCTACGATTTCAACCCTGACACTTTGGACAACATGATTCTCCACGATAAGCCCCAAGAATGGTCCATGCGGGCAGCCCTGGCCGACATCGGAGGAGTACAGTTGGAGTTAATTGAGCCGAAGGACGACAAGAGCATCTATGCAGAGTTTCTGAAGCAGCACGGTGAGGGGCTGCACCACGTTGCCTTTGGGACTGAAAACTACGACCAAGCAATGGCTTTCTTCCGCGGGAAGGGGCACAGCATCCTCCAGGGTGGTATCTGGAACGGTTTTACTGCCACGTACCTTAGTACCCAGCAGGCCCTGGGGTTAATTGCTGAGATATATAACCCGCCTCCTGACTTCGAGTGGCCCGAGCCGGTTGCCGTCTACCCGGTAAAATAGCCGGGAGCTAGGTTTGCTCGGATTCAAGGTTTACGGCTCGCTAATTAACTCTTAAACCTATAGTACCTTACCCTATCCGATTGATGAAAGTTGGGTGGAATACATAAGACCTACTGCAGTTGGCAGTAGGTCTTTTCCTTTTATTGACAACATTTCTATAGTTTGGGTCTGTCCCCTTCGTCCATTGCAGCGATGAGAATATTTTTTATGCGGTCTAAAGAAACATTGTAAGCCTCCAGCGGTATCCCCATCCAATCCGAGAACTCCAAGATATCTTCCGGATTTTCTTCCATGTACTGGTCGAAAAAACCAATAGGGTCTAACATAGTTGCTCCTCCGGAGTACTGTGGAAAATTTTCGTTGGCAGTGGCCTTATCCCATCCCTTAAATTCAAGGTCACGGTATTTAAGCCATCCCGGGGTGCAGAACCAAATTTTATTACCATTGGCAATTTGGTCCCTTTCCTCTGCTGAAGCAACCATATCTATACAATTATGCACCATTGTTCTTGAAATGTAGAAGCCGTCTGCTTTCATTTCGTCTATCACTGTATCGATTGTTCTATAAGGATCTTTCATGTTGATATAACAATAGGTACCCCCGTATACAATGATTATCTTTTTAGTATGTTCTTTCGCCGCACTTAACTGCTTAAGCAGTTGTTTTTCTAATTCAGAAGGCACTTGATGTAAACCAGGTGTGGTATATAAAATTATTTTGGCATCTAAAAAGCCGTTGGCCTTAAGATAATTTAACTCTGGAATCATAGTTCCACAAGCAACAATGGCATAATCCTTAAAAGTAACATTCTGGCGCATGTCTCCCCACCCTTTCAAGCTTAGATCGTCACGTGCTTTTCGCAAAATATATTAGAAGCGAAAATATTATGTAATTATAATAATACAATTAGCTGAAAAAGTAAATAACAAAAGTAAGAAGGGTAAAATATTGGCTAACCTATTGCCGGATAAATCAAAAAATAGTATGATGTAATTAGTTATTTCGTTATTTCACGAATTACCGAATGGAGTGGGTAAATTGGTTAATTGGGTAGAGGTGCTTAAGGCTCTGGCCAATAAAAACCGCCTGGAAATATTTCAGCACCTCCGTCATGAGGGCAGTGCTTCCGAGACTCCGGAGTCCCGGGGAAATTCAGCCAGGCCGGAAGAGGGACAGGGGGTCACCGAACTGGCAAGAATTTTTGAATTATCTCCGTCCACTGTTTCGGAGCATCTTAAGGAATTACGGCGGGCAGGGCTAATTAATGTAAAAAAAACCGGCCCCTGGGTCCGGTGCTGGGTTAATCAGGATATGCTCAAAGAACTTAGCGCCTATTTTGCACCGGACCAGGGAAACCACTAGCTTACGAGGAGGAATGGGGATGATTACTGCAAGAGGGTATCTGGACCACAAATGGGATGGCAAAACGGTTTACTCCACTACAGCCCTACTTAACGAGGATGTTCCGAGGGAGATAAACAGATTTGGAATATTACTAATTACTGCTGCTATGCTCTTACTTTTCGGCGCCGGCCATATTGCCCTTAACCTGCGGATTAGCTTAGCCAGCGAACAACTGGCCGGGCTTAGGGAAACAGAAGCCGCTCTACGCATGGAAAACGAGCGTATGGCTCTAACTGTACATAAGGCCTTGAAGCTAGAGACGTTGGAAAAAGTAGCTACCAGCAAGTTTAAAATGGTTAAACCCGAAGCCAGTCAGATGTTAGTGTTACCGTGAATTTTTTTTGCCAAAGGCTCTCAATAATCAAGAAGAATAGAAGGAAATTACGGAAAAAGAGAGAATAAATATAAAACAAATAAAGACAAAGGCGATGGGGCTCGCCTTAACCGCTGTTTTCACAGCTGATAGCTCCTACCGGATCACTGGTAGGAGTTTTTTTATTTTTTCCGAAAGAGAGGGGTTATAATGACTAATCAAGGCAAGATGTATTGTGTGCATAGCTGTGCAAATCGCGGGCCGGCACCTATACCACAAGAGGGAAAATGGGATAAGGTTAAGGAAATTAAAGAAATTAATGGATTAACCCACGGTGTTGGAGCTTGTGCTCCTCAGCAAGGGGCATGTAAGTTAACTCTGAATATTAAGGCCGGTATCATTCAGGAAGCCCTGGTAGAAACCATTGGTTGCTCGGGAATGACTCAATCTGCGGCAATGGCCGGTGAGATTCTGCCCGGTAAGACCATTTTGGAAGCTCTCAATACAGACCTTGTTTGCGATGCTATTAACGTTGCAATGCGCGAGCTATTCCTACAGATTGTTTACGGGCGCTCTCAGACTGCTTTTTCCGAAGGTGGACTTCCTGTCGGGGCAGGGGTTGAAGAACTAGGCAAAAATCAGCGTTCCCATATTGGAACTGTTTATAGTTCTCTGGAGGGTGGTCCACGATATTTAGAAATCGCTGAAGGATATGTTTTGAAACTAGGACTTGATAATCAAAATGAAATAATCGGCTATAAATTTGTTAATTTGGGTAGAATGATGAACTTAATCCGTGAAGGTGTTTCCCCGGACGAAGCATACAACAGTACAGTGGGGACTTACGGCAGGTTTTCGGAAGCTGTTCGGACTATAGACCCTAGAAACGAGTAGGAGGTGAATACAGTGGTTCATTTTGAAGGAATTGAACGTAGGATTGATAAAATCAAAGCTGTCTTAGCACAATACCAAATGGATGATTTGCAAAAGGCCGGAGAACTGTTGCTTAGCAAGGGTATTAACATCGAAGAATTAGTCAGGGGTGTACAACCAATTGCCTTCGATAACGCCGTCTGGGCTTACCTATTGGGGGCAGCCATAGCAATACAAAAAGCATCCGCCAATGTTCAAGAGATCGCTCTATCAATTGGGGAAGGACTTCAGGCTTTTACCGTTCCCGGATCAGTGGCCGAACAAAGAGAAGTTGGACTTGGACACGGGCGATTGGCCAGCATGTTGTTAGATGAAAAAACCCGTACTTTTGCCTTTGTTGCCGGGCACGAATCCTTTGCTGCCGCTGAGGGGGCATTAGGAATCACAAAATATGCGGATCAAGTGCGGAAGCAGCCGTTAAAAGTCATTCTTAACGGCTTGGGAAAGGATGCAGCCAATATTATAGGGAGAATGACCGGTTTTACTTTTGTAGAGACCAAGTTTGACTTTAAAACCGGGAAAGTACATATTGTTAACGAAAAAAAGTTTACCAATGATAAACGGGCAAATGTAAGGATTTATGGTGCTGAATCAATTGATGAAGGCATAGCAATTATGCAACTTGAACAGGTAGATCTATCAATTACCGGGAATTCAACAAACCCAACCAGGTTTCAGCATCCTGTGGTGGCGACATACAAGAAATGGTGTATTGAAAACGGTAAATCTTTCTTTTCTGTAGCTTCCGGTGGTGGCACAGGAAGAACCTTGCACCCCGATAACCTTGCAGCAGGACCGGCCTCGTACGGGATGACCGATACAATGGGACGTATGCACAGTGATGCTCAATTTGCAGGTTCAAGTTCTGTCCCTTCCCACGTAGATATGATGGGTTTTATCGGTATGGGCAATAACCCGATGGTCGGGGCAACGGTGGCCTTAGCTGTGAAAATAGCAGAAGCCTTAAAATAGTGATAGGCAGGTGACTAAATTGGACTATCTGGCAGTTGCAATTGCCGGGTTTCTTGGTGCAGTTACCAGGGCAGCCCTTGGCAAACTGATCAAGGCCGGATTCACTTCCGCGTTCCCGCTAAATACGCTGATCATAAACTTGACCGGCTGCTTTGTTTTAAGTTTTTTCCTGACCCTTACCGTAGACCGGCTGGCAATAAATCCAAAGTTGCGCTTGGCTGTTGGAACCGGGTTTTTGGGGGCCTATACCACTTTTTCCACCTTTGCCCTGGAATCAATTAATTTACTAAGGAGCAACCTGACTGGGCTTTCTCTGGCCTATATCCTGTCCACGTCACTTGGTTGTGTATTGTTTGCCTGGTTCGGCGTTGTTTTGAGCAGGGTCATGACCGCGCGGCCTGTAAGGGAATCCGCTGAATAGCACCTGCGGGGAGGCGAAAAAATATGGAGTACGTTTTTGTTGGTTTAGGGGGTGTCTTTGGCGCCTTATCCAGGTATGGTCTAAGTAAATGGGTAGGCCAAAGGTGGCGGGGGGATTTTCCGCTGGCCACCTTTTTGATAAATATTACCGGATCATTTGTAATGGGTTTACTGTATGTTTTGTTTTCCAGGGCCAGTGCCGAATTGGTTTTTTTAAAGCACCTGACAACAACGGGATTCCTGGGTGCTTATACCACTTATTCTACTTTTAGTTACGAAATAATCGGTTTAATTGAAGACGGGGAAAAAAGCACAGCAGTTAAATATTTCTTAACCAGTATTATCGTTGGTTTGGTCTCAGCATACGCCGGTATTGTTTTAGCGGGACAGTTATAGGGAGGTGTGATTATGGACATTACAGGTAAAGCTAAGCTGTTGAAGATTTATGTTGGGGAAGCTGAAAAGTGGCGCGGTAAAACACTATACAATCAAATCGTAATGAAGTTAAGGGAAGCAGGAATAGCCGGAGCTACGGTCTATAGGGGGATTCTGGGCTATGGTGCAGATAAACAGCTTCACTCTGCCAAAATACTTGACCTTTCTGCAGATTTACCGATGGTTATCGAAGCAGTAGATTCTGAGGAAAATATTATGAGAATTTTACCTGCTGTTCAAGAAATGGTTCCTCGGGGGTTAATTATGCTGGTTGATGTAAATGTTATACAGTATGGTGCTAAAAAGAAAGTAAAATAGCGACGGGCTCTCTGAAGGGGAGCCAAAAGTGAGGAATCATAAATGGGATGGATTACTTATTCTCTACTTTCTGCTTTTTTTGCCGGTTTGGTTGGCATTTTTGGAAAAGTCGGTATACGAAATATAGACTCAACGGTGGCAACAGCGGTCAGGGCTACAATAATGGCCGGGTCTTTGATTATGTTGATACTTTTTAACGGCACTTTTTCACAAATAAGAAGTATAGATAGACATTCTCTTGTCTTTATTTTTTTATCCGGGTTATCCGGAGCCGCATCCTGGTTAGCGTTTTTCGCGGCGTTGAAGTTAGCGCCGGCCAGTAAGGTGGCGCCTTTGGACAAACTCAGCGTGGTAGTTACTCTCGTTATAGCAGTTCTATTCTTGCGGGAAAAGGTGAGCACACAATTGCTTTTAGGGAGTATTTTAATACTAATTGGGAGCATTTTTGTGGTCAGAAGTTAGATATTTACTTATATTTACTTAAAAAAATTGAGGTGACACCGTGTTGCATTGGATACTGCTGCATATTTTCTCTCCGGTGGGAAAAACTTACCTCTGGGCAAGTTTTGCTATCTACCGGAGAGGAGGTGAATTCTATGAACAAGGGAATTGGATATTTTTTAAGCCTGGCTTTAGTAGCAATCCTGGTAGCAGCCGTCTTAACTCTAGGTGGCTGTGCTCCCAGAAAACCCATACCGGCTCCTCCGGCGCCGCCCACAGCACCGGCTCCTCCTCCGGCCACAACGCCGGCTCCTGGCGCGGTTACTCCGGCCCCGGTGGTTCCTGCACCCGGAACCCAGGCCCGTGCGGCTGATGCAGCTGATGATATTGCCAGAAAGGCAGCGGCTATTGATGGGGTGAACAGAGCCTATGTTGTCGTAGTAGGGAATGTTGCCCTCATTGGCGTGGACCTCAAAAAGAACATCGAAGGGGCTAAGGTGGAAAGAATCAGGGAACTGGCCGCCAGCCGGGCCAAGGAAGACCCCCGCATTGTCAATGCTGTGGTGGAGACCGACCCGGACGCGGTGGGACGAATCCAGGGTATGGCCAGGGGTATAGCCGAAGGCAGGCCTATATCTGATTTCTTCAAAGAAATCGGCGAATTTTTTAACAGAGCCAAACCAACCACTTAACTTTACTTAAACAACCCAGGGCAACCTGGGTTGTTTTGTTGTAACCACAGCTGCAAAAAATTCATATTGTATATTATACCTGTCACACCTAGGAAGTTAAATCACGTGATCCCTAACCGGAATGGCTTTAAAGGGGGCGGCTGTGGTGAGAAAAATTATTGTTTTAAATCCGGATTATAATCTTGACCAATTAACCTTGAGTCAGGTACTTCCTTGGGGAGTAATAATTAAATCCCTGCCCATAATTAACGCTTTGGTAGTAAAGGTACGCAAGAAAGCTGCCTTAACTGCCCTTGCCAATGAACCATGGGTGCAGAGAGTTGATGATGACTGCAGGATTACTGCGGTTTCTGAGGGTGAACCAGCGGCAGAACGGGAATCTGAGCTCAATCCTCAGGCTCAGGCGCTGCCATGGGGAATAAAACGGATAAAAGCTAATTTGGCGTGGCCGCTCAGCGCCGGGGCAAAAGTCAAGGTGGCCATAGTTGATACCGGGATTGACCGGAAACATAAGGATTTAAAGGTTGTCGGAGGAGTGAATACTGTTAATCATGGAAAAACCTTTCATGATGATAACGGCCACGGGACCCATGTAGCCGGAATAGTTGCCGCCCTGAATAATTCCCTGGGCGTTGTTGGGGTTGCTCCCAAAGCTTTACTGTACGGTGTAAAGGTATTAAATAAATATGGGAGCGGTTACCTGTCAGATGTGATTGAGGGCCTTCAGTGGTGTATTAACCACAAGATGAGGGTTATTAACATGAGTCTGGGCACACCTTTTGATTACCCCTCTTTTTATGCAGCTATAGTCAAAGTAGCCCAGGCCGGAATTACCATGGTGGCTGCCGCCGGCAACAGCGGTTGCAGTGGGGATACGGTCATTTATCCGGCCAAATACCCTCAAGTTATAGCAGTAACAGCAATCGCTCAGAATGATTCCTTTGCCTACTTTAGCTCCTGTGGCCCTTCGGTTGATTTGACAGCGCCCGGAGTTAATATCTACTCTACCTATAAGGGCAATTCTTATGCCTATATGAGCGGTACTTCCATGGCTACCCCTCATGTCACCGGCACCTGTGCCCTGGTCCTGGCCAGAAAATCCCTGAATCCTACCCAGATGATAACTCACCTGAAAAAACAGGCTGAGCTGCTGCCAGGGCTTAACTCCGATCAGCAAGGGGCAGGCCTGGTTAATGCCCTGGCAGCAGTAAAAAACCTGTGAAAACGATAGTAAGGAAAAAACTTTTAACAAAGCTTTACCTTATTTTCAGGTTATATTCAGCTTTCTCCTCCAAAATTAAACTAAAAGAATTCTGGAGGGAGAACTCATGCAGGAAACTAATCAGGCCAAACGCCCCATTTTAGGCATAGTAATTGGCTCCTTTTTAGCCGGTATTTTGGCTTTAGGTGGGCTGATGCTGGCTCTGAATCCCGGAATCTTGGACAAAGCCGCCCGGGCGGAAACCGCCAAGACTGCGGAAACCGGCCGGTTGGCCGATTTTCAGGTAACAAGTCCGGTAACCTTACTGGGGCCTACTACGATCAGGGATATTGTAGCCAAAACCGGACCGGCTGTGGTTAAGATTGAAACCCAGGTCAGGGTCACAGATATGCAGAGGCTAAACCCATTTTTTAACGATCCTTTTTTCCGGGAATTCTTCGGTGACCAGCAGTTAGCGCCCCGGCAGCAGTCAATTCAAAAGGGAATGGGCTCCGGCTTTATCATCTCCAAGGACGGCTATATCCTAACCAATGAACACGTTATCGACGGGGCGAACAAAATTACAGTAACGGTAAACGGCTATGCCACACCCTTTACAGCTGAATTAGCAGGCTCTGATTATGATAAAGACCTGGCAGTATTAAAAATCAAGGCAGACAAGGAACTGCCCACCCTTCCCCTGGGCAAATCGGAGAACATCCTGGTGGGGGATTGGGTAATCGCCATCGGGAACCCCTATGGCCTGGACCACACCGTCACAGTAGGCGTCATCAGCGCTAAGGGCCGCCCGGTAAACATCGAGGACCGGCGGTACGAAAACCTTCTGCAGACTGATGCTTCCATTAACCCCGGCAACAGCGGCGGTCCCCTGTTAAACCTGAACGGTGAGGTTGTAGGGATTAACACGGCGGTAAACGCTCAGGCTCAGGGAATCGGTTTCGCCATTCCCACCAGTACTGTCCAGGCTATCCTTCAGGACTTGCTGAAAAACGGCAAGGTAACGCGCCCCTGGTTAGGAGTATACCTCCAGCCGGTAACCAAAGAGCTGGCCGAATATTTTGGCTTCAATAAGGCCGAAGGGGTTATTGTGGCCTCGGTAGCTCCCGGTGGTCCTGCTGAGAAAGCTGGCCTTCAGAGGGGTGACATCATTTTGGAGTTTAATAAAAAGCCGGTTAAGACTCAGGATGAACTGGTAGAATTGGTTCAGAAAACAAAGGTGGGTGACAAAGTAGTCCTGGTAGTCTTCCGGGACGGCAATACCAACTACGCGGAGGTCACTATAGAAGCCAAGCAGGACCGCCACAAGTAGGCACTGTCAACTCGCCTTTCAAATATACACCTGCTCCTTTGCCTCACCCGCTCCTATGGGAGCAGGTGTTTTTATTTTAGTTGAGTTTGTTGTAAAATAACAGCAGAGAGGAGGGCGCCTATGGGTGCAACTATTCTCGTAGTTGATGATGACCCCAAAATAACCGCTCTGCTTCGCCGGGCGCTGACCTTTGAAGGATATGCGGTGCAGGTGGCCAATGATGGTTTGGAGGGCCTGAAACTGGCCTGGTCCAATCCTCCTGACCTGGTGATCCTGGACCTGATGATGCCTGCTCTGGACGGAATGGAAGTATGCCGCCGCCTGCGGGCCGAAAGCAACCTGCCCATCCTCATGCTTACAGCCAGGGATGAGGTCAATGACCGGGTCCAGGGCTTGGATGCAGGGGCAGATGATTACCTGATAAAACCCTTTGCTTTGGAGGAACTTTTGGCCAGGGTGAGGGCGCTGCTGCGGAGAGGCAAGGGCGGGAACCCGGAAAACCCTTCCGGGAACAAGGCGCGCCCGGCAGTCCAGTCAACTGTCTACCGGTTTGCAGATCTGCGCCTGGACACCGGCACCCGGGAAGCCTGCCGGGGAGGCCGGGTTATCCAGCTTACCACCAAGGAATTCGAGCTTTTGTCCCTGTTCCTGGAGCACCCCCGCCAGGTCTTGACCAGGGAACTGATTATGGATAGGATTTGGGGTTTTGACTACAGTGGGGAGTCCAATGTCCTGGAAGTCTATGTGGGTATACTGCGTCAGAAGCTGGAGGAAGCGGGGGAAAAACGTCTGATCCATACAGTACGGGGAGCCGGATATGTGCTTAGGGAGTGAGCTAAGATGAACATTATAGAGAATCCCTGGCGGAAACTGTCTGTCAGGATGCGGCTTACTGTTTGGTATAGCACGGTCCTGAGCTTAACCTTACTGGCTTTAGGGGTGTTTCTCTACCTTTTTTTAAGCCACAATCTTCACCAGGAGATCGACCAGTCAGTTGCCAACCAGGCAAACCAAGTGGTGCGCTCCATTACGGTCGTGGGAGAATTTCCCTTTCCTTTAAGCCAGGTTATTCTGCCTAATGTTGACGTTTTTGCCTCGCCGGATACCTATCTTCAGGTGGTAAATGATCACGGGGAAATTTTGGCCAGGTCTAATAACCTGGGTAATCAGGTACTGCCCTTAAGCAGGCAGACCTTGCTCTATGCAGTAAAAGGCAAGGGCTTTTACGAGACCATTGAGGCAGGTGACCAGAGGCTGCGCACTTTTAACCTGCCTTTGACCTATCGTGACCAAATTATCGGCATTCTTCAGGTAGGGCGTTCGCTGGTCCCGGTGGACAGGGCTCTTGGCCGCCTCAGCTTTGTGCTGTTTACAGGGGGGCTGGTGACGGTACTGTTGACGGGGATGCTGGGCTGGTTTTTGGCCGGAATGGCTTTACGGCCGATTGACCGCTTAATCCAGGCTGCGGCGGATATTCAGGAGGCGCGGGACCTCCAGAGCCGTATTCACTATGAAGGGCCTGCCGATGAGATTGGGGAACTTACCGCTACCATCAATGACATGCTGGCCAGGCTGCACGGCGCCTACCAAAGCCTGGAGGAGGGCATCGCTACCCAGAAGCGCTTTGTTTCCGATGCTTCCCATGAGCTGCGCACCCCCTTGACCACCATCAGGGGCAATATTGAACTCTTGCAAAAGATGGGGGACATTGACCCTGAAGCCCGCCGGGAAGTTTTGGCAGATATCGCCGGGGAGACGGAACGGATGACCCGGCTGGTTAACGACCTCCTGGCCCTGGCCCGGGCAGACGCCGGCTTTAAGATAACCAAAGCAACTCTTTCCCTGCAGGAGTTCCTTGCAGATTTGTACCGCCAGGTGCGCCTGATTCCTGGACAGGCAACCTTCCGGGGGATGGATCCCGCAGAGGTCAAAGGAATTCAGGTTACAGCCAACCCGGACTACCTGAAGCAGTTATTCCTGATTATTATTGATAATGCTTTTAAATACACCCCTGCGGGAGGCAGGGTCTGGCTGGACACCCGGCAAAAGCCGGGTTTTATCGGCATTACTGTCCATGATACAGGGACAGGGATTGCTCCTGAGGATATCCCTAAGATTTTCCGGCGTTTCTACCGGGCAGACCGGGCCAGGGTAGGCAGCGGGACCGGCCTGGGCCTGGCTATTGCCAACCGGATAGTGGAGCAGCACGGGGGAGAGCTTGAGGTGGAAAGCTCCCCCGGAGTGGGGAGCGCCTTTACAGTGTGGCTGCCAAATGTTTTCCTGGCATAATAATTGTGGTATACTAAAGTTCAAGAGCCCTTAAGGGGGTGTAGGGATTGTCTTTCTCAGCTACCACAAAGAATGAACTGGCCCGGATTATACCGGAAAAACGCTGCTGCCAGAAGGCCGAGCTGGCTGCTTTGATTCGCATGGACGGGGTCATCCAAATCAGTACCGGCAACAGGGTTACCCTTAACATCAACACGGAAAACGCAGCCGTGGCCCGCAAGATATTTACCATGCTGAAGAATTTGTTTAACATACATACCGAGGTCCTGATGCGCAAAGGCATCAGGTTGAAAAAGCATAATTCCTATCTGGTCCGGGTTGCCGGGCCGGGAAAGGTCCAGACCATTTTAAAAGCCATCGGGGTATTGGACCTGGAGGGGGACTTGGCTGAAGGAATTTATGATGAGTTCCTTGCTAAAGAGTGCTGCCGCCGTGCTTACCTGAGGGGGGTGTTTCTCGGCGGGGGCTCAGTCAGCGATCCCGAAGGGGATTACCATCTGGAGATTATCACCAATGACGCCAAGCATGCCGAGGCCATCTGCCGCCTAATCAGACGCTATAAGCTGCCTGCCAAGGTAGGTTCCCGCAAAAACTGGCAGGTGGTCTATCTCAAGGGGAGTGAGGCTATTGTGGCCTTACTGAACATAATTGGAGCACACAGCGCCCTGCTGAATTTTGAGAATGTGCGCATTGTCAAAGATATGCGCAACCAGGTGAACCGTCTGGTCAATTGTGAGACTGCCAATTTAAACAAGACCGTCAATGCCGCCGTGCGCCAGCTGGAAAGTATCCGGTTTGTGGCCAATACCTTGGGCATGGACAAACTTCCGGCCGGATTGCGGGAGGTGGCTGAGGCCCGCCTCCGGTATCCTGAGGTAAGCCTTAAGGAATTGGGAGAACTCATGGACCCCCCAGTAGGCAAGTCAGGGGTAAACCACCGGATCCGCAAGCTGGAAAAGCTGGCTGAGAAGCTGCGGGAAAGAGTCAATTCAATCTAGCGTCAGTTAAATACAGAGTCAGTTAAATATAGAGTTTTTTAAATGGGGAGCCAATCATGGTTAAGATGCAAGACCTGGATTTATGGCTGCGGGACAAAACTAAGGCAGCTATCTTAAATTCCAAAGAAAAATGGAAAGACCGCAAGGGTCGCCTACAGAGAAAACCCAAGTGGGGAGTAACCTTTTTAGGGACAGGGGGGAACCCTGAGGCAGTGCTTGCCCAGAGGCCCCGGACAGCCGGCTTTCTGGTGGAGTTCGGCGACCTGTTTATGTATGTGGATCCCGGTCCGGGGGCCCTGCAAGGGGTCCTGGAGGCCCGGGTCGATTTGGGCGCCTTGGATGCCGTGTACATCTCCCACGGACATGTGGACCATTACGCCGGGGCGGAGAGCATTATTGAAGGCATGTGTTGGGCGATGTCCACCCGCCGTGGACTCCTCATGGGGCCGAAAAAGGTCTTTGAGGACGAAAGAAGTATCAGCAAGTTTCACCAGGGAGAAACCGAAAAATACGGCTATCTGGGAGGACCCCAGGTGGTTTACCTGGAGGCAGGCAGCAGTTTGACTGTCAAAGGAGTAAAGCTTACTCCCGTCCAAGCCTATCACGGGACGGAAAACTACGGATTTATTCTGGAGGCGGAGGGCCTCCGCCTTGGCTATACCGGGGATACCAACTATATCCTCGCTTACTCCACCCCGGACGGCATCCAGGAAGTAAAGCGTTTTGGGCCGATAATGGACTTCCGGAAAGTCGAGCGCTTCAGGGAGGATATCAGGGAAGCCTTTTCCCGGGTAGATGTCCTTATCGCCAATGTTACCAGTCACAATGCCTGGGTCCACCGGCATATAACTACCATCGGGCTGGCCCATCTGCTGAGGGATTCCCAGGTCAAGCTTTGTTATATGTCCCACTTTAATTACTGTTGTGTAGAGCCTGAGGATATTAGATTCAAGATGGCGGAGTATGTGGAAGGGATGACCGGCATCCCGACCGGGGTGGCCCAGGATATGGGCTACCTTGACCTGACTCCTTATCTGAAAAAGGGTTGAGATTGGATAATGCGTAATTACCAGCGCTTTGAGGTGCGGGACAAGAATGCCATGCAGCACTGGCACCGCATTGTAAGCCCGTTAAAGGTGGTAAAAAATTTTGCGGTAATTCAAATTGGCCGTTACTGCCCGTCGCTTACCGTAAAAAGTTGGCTGTACCGCCTGGGCTTGGGAATGAAAATTGCACCCCGTGTCTCCATTGGCCTCATGGTCATGGTGGATATTTTCTTTCCGGAAAAAATCTCCATAGGTGAGGATACCACAATTGGCTATAACTGCACCGTACTCACCCATGAGTACCTGCACCGGTCCTACCATATCGGTCCGGTGGTAATTGGCAAAAATGTGCTCATCGGAGCTAACAGTACCCTGTTGCCCGGAGTTACCATTGGTGATAACTCCGTGGTAGCCGCCTGTTCCCTGGTAAACTGCGACGTCCCGGCCAATACCACGGTGGGCGGGGTACCGATCAGGGTGTTAAGCCCTAACCAAAATATTACATCCTACCCAGAAGTATCAACCAGGCATAATTAGAATAAACTCATTAGTAAGCAGGAGAATAACCAAGGGGGATAGAATACTTAGGTACTTTCAGGTTTAACAGAAATTTAACCCCGGACAAGTCAGAACTTTCATTAAACTTGAGGTGCCGGTGAAGAGTCTGGGTCGAATGGGTTTATGTACGAAGGAGAGATATTATGCGTCTTGGTTTTGGACTATCCTTAGAGCAAACCCAAAAATTAATAATGACCCCGGAACTTCGACAAGCCATTACAATTTTGCAGTTATCCGCTATGGAACTTGCCGAATACATTGAACAGGAACTGCTGGAGAACCCTGTTCTGGAAAAAAAAGAAGAGGCAGAAAAGGGTGAGCAGGAGGAGGCAACTGCTGACGAGAACCGCGAACGGGAGGACAAGTTTGACATTGATTGGCAGGAGTATTTCCAGGACCGCAGTGACCTGGGTTATACCCAACGGGAGCGCGGTGGCGAACCGGAACAGTTTGGTTTTGAGAATTTCCTCTCCCAGGCGCCTTCCCTTCAGGAGACCCTCTTAACCCAACTCAGTCTCACTAATTTATCCAAGGCAGAGCGTAAAATTGGTGAATACATTATCGGTAATATTGATGAACATGGTTACCTGACCTGTACGCTGGAGGAAAGCACTACCGGGCTGGATATCCAACCCGAACAGGCAGAAAAGGTGCTGAATGTTATTCAAACTTTTGACCCCCCGGGAGTAGGAGCAAGGAACCTGGTAGAATGCCTGCTCCTGCAAGTGGACAGCCTTAACATCGAGAACAAGTTTTTAAGGACACTAATCAAGCATTACCTCCCGGATTTAGCCGAAGGCAGGGTGCAGAAGATTGCCAAGGATCTGGACGCCACCGTCCAGGATATTCAGGAGGCCGCTGACATCCTCAAAACCCTGGACCCCAAGCCCGGCCGGAAATTCGGCAGTCCTCACGATGTCCGCTATGTAATCCCTGACGTAGTTGTGGAAAGGGTAGAGGGCCAGTATATTGTCCTGGTAAATGACACATCCGCTCCCCGGCTGGGAATTAATTCTACCTATCGTAGCGTTCTGTCCGGAGCACAGGCTGATGAGGAAGCTAAAAAATTCGTGGAAAGCAAGCTTAACTCTGCTTCCTGGTTAATTAAAAGCATCGAACAGCGGAGGCTTACTTTGTACAAGGTCGCCAACTGCCTGGTGGAACTCCAGAAGGATTTTCTGGAACACGGAATCCGTTATCTAAAGCCCTTAAACCTGAAGCAGGTTGCTGAAATTGTGGGAATGCATGAATCCACTATCAGCAGGGCTACCTCTAATAAGTATATCCAGACCCCGAAGGGTGTTTTCGAAATGAAATACTTCTTTTCCAGCGGTGTAGACGATGTTACGGGGACCATGATCTCCTCCCAGAGCATCAAACGGATGATCAGAGACCTGGTAGAAGCCGAAGATCCCAAAAAACCTCTGAGTGACCAGCGTATTGGCGATATCCTGGTAAGCAAAGGTCTTAATATTTCCCGCCGCACGGTGGCCAAATACAGGGATGAAATAGGCATCCAAGCCGCCGGCAAGCGGCGCAGGTATTGAGCCCCAAGCAGGGGCAAAGAAATTAAGTTATACTTCCCGGGGTTGAACCCGGGAAGTTTTTTACCTCAAGCAGGGTAAAAAATAAGTTTTTGCATAAACTAAAGCAGGAATTTGGCTGGGGGTAACGAATATATAGGGGTGATAATTGGAAAAATTACCCCTGCTTCTGATTATAGCGGGACATTTATTTTACCCATGGGACATAATTAGACCACCCCCCTGGAAAGGGAGCTGTGCAATGCAGAACATGGTAACACTTCAAGAAAAAATTGTACCGGAGCTTATACAAGTGATGGAGAGAAGGTATAATATTCTGCGAAATATTTATTTTTCCCAGCCCATTGGCCGCAGGGTCCTGGCTTTCAAGCTCGGGCTGGGGGAACGGTTAACCCGCAGCGATATTGAGTTACTCAAGGAGCAGGGCATTCTCACCACCGACCCGGCAGGCATGTGGGTTACCCCGGAAGGCGAAAGCATCCTCTGGGGCCTGGAAGAGTTTATGCACTTGGCCAAAGGCCTAAGTGCCCTGGAAAAGGAACTGGCCCACAAGCTGAATATCAGCCGGGTAATCATTGTCCCCGGGGATTCCGGCGAAGATGAAACAGTCAAAAAGGAAATGGGCCAGGCAGCAGCCCGCTATCTCAGACAAATTCTTAAGCCCAGGATGGTAATTGCCATTACCGGGGGAACTTCCACCCTGGAGATCGCCGAGGCCATGCCGCAAAACCCCGGCCAGGAGGAGCTTTTGGTAGTTCCGGCCCGCGGCGGCTTAGGGGGAGAAGTAGAAATTCAGGCCAATGTCATCGCCGCCAAACTGGCCCAAAAGCTGGGTGGTACCTACCGTATGCTCCATGTGCCGGATAACCTCAGCAGGGAGGCTTTGGAGGTATTAAGCACTGACCCGGGAATCCAGGATGTTTTAAGACAAATTCATCAAGCCAATATTGTGATCCACGGCATCGGCTGTGCCGGAGAAATGGCCAAACGCAGGGGGGCAAGCCCGGAGCAGGCAGCGGAATTGCTGGGCAAGGGCGCTGTGAGTGAAGCGATGGGTTCCTATTTTGACAGCAGGGGTCAAGAGGTGGAGGCTGCGGGCAGCCTGGGTTTACCGGTCCATGATTTGAAACTGGTCAGCACGGTGATGGCGGTTGCCGGTGGCAGCAGGAAAGCAGAGGCTATCAAGTCGGTAGTCTCCAACCAGCCGCAGCAGGTCCTGATAACTGATGAAGGTGCAGCCAGGGCTATCCAAGCCCTGACCTAAATTTAGCAGGTAATGGGTTACCGCCAGGTTGTCCCATTTCACTACATAAATTATTAAGAAAAAGGAGAGATTGAGAAGATGGCAGTGAAAGTTGGTATTAATGGATTTGGCCGTATTGGCCGGAATGTATTCCGGGCAGCCCTGAACAATCCGGAATTTGAAGTGGTAGCAGTAAATGACCTGACCGATGCCAAAACTTTGGCCCACCTGCTGAAATATGACTCTGTTCACGGCATCCTGGACGCTACTGTGGAGGCCAAGGAAGGGGCAATTGTTGTAAACGGCAAGGAAATCAAGGTTGTAGCCGAGAGAGACCCTGCCGCTCTTCCCTGGGGCAAGCTGGGGGTCCAGGTTGTAGTTGAATCCACCGGCCGGTTCACCAACCGTGCCGATGCTGCCAAGCACCTGGAAGCAGGGGCAAAAAAGGTCATTATCTCCGCCCCGGCCAAAGAAGAAGACATCACCATCGTAATGGGTGTTAACGAGGACAAATATGATCCCTCCAAGCACCATGTACTGTCCAATGCTTCCTGCACCACCAACTGCCTGGCTCCCTTTGCCAAAGTCCTGCATGAAAAGTTTGGCATCGTAAAGGGCTTGATGACTACCGTTCACGCCTATACCAATGACCAGCAGATCCTGGACCTGCCCCACAGTGACCTGCGCCGGGCCCGGGCTGCCGCTATGTCCATCATCCCTACCACTACCGGCGCTGCCAAGGCAGTGGCTCTGGTACTGCCCGAGCTGAAGGGCAAACTGAACGGTTTCGCCATGCGCGTTCCTACTCCTAACGTATCTGTAGTAGACTTGGTAGCAGAGCTGGCCCGTCCCACCACTGCGGAAGAAATCAATGCCGCCCTGAAAGCTGCTGCGGAAGGTCCTCTCAAGGGCGTCATGCAGTATACTGATGAGCCCCTGGTCTCCAAGGATTTCAACGGTAACCCGCATTCCTCCATCGTTGATGGGCTTTCCACCATGGTCATTGAAGGAAATATGGCCAAGGTAGTTTCCTGGTATGATAACGAGTGGGGTTACTCCAACCGGGTAGTGGACCTCGTACTATACATGGCTAACAAGGGGCTATAGATTTTAGAACAAGGGTCCGTAAGGATTTATCACAAGGCTCTGTAAGCATTTTGGTGAAACAGCAAGCTCCCACCCTGCAGGTGGGAGCGCTTCACTAATGGAGGTGCTATTAAGGTGAACAAAAAATCCATCCAGGATGTGGATGTCCAGGGCAAACGGGTCCTGGTCCGGGTGGACTTTAACGTCCCCGTGGATGAAAATCGCAAGGTCACCGATGATACCAGAATTAGAGCAGCTCTACCAACTATCAAATATCTTACCGGCAAAGGAGCAAAAGTTATTCTGGTTTCCCACTTCGGCCGTCCTAAGGGCCAAGTCAATGATAAGTACCGCCTGGACCCCGTGGTTGGGCGGCTTTCCGAGCTTTTGGGCCAGCCTGTGGCCAAGACCGGTGACTGCATCGGTCCGGAGGTTCAGGATGCTGTTGGCAAGCTGCAGCCTGGCGATGTCCTCCTGCTGGAAAATGTCCGCTTCTACCCCGGAGAGGAGAAGAATGACGAAGGGCTGGCCAAGGATTTGGCTTCCCTGGCAGACCTCTATGTAAACGATGCCTTCGGCGCCGCCCACCGGGCCCATGCTTCCACTGCCGGTGTAGCCAAATTCCTCCCCGCTGTGGCCGGTTTCCTGATGCAGAAGGAAATCGAAATCATGGGTAAAGCGCTTAAAGACCCCGAGCGCCCCTTTGTGGCCATTATCGGGGGAGCAAAAGTATCCGACAAAATCGGAGTCATCGAAAACCTGCTGGGCAAGGTAAACTCGCTGATTATTGGAGGAGGTATGGCCAATACCTTCCTGAAGGCCCAAGGTTATGAGGTGGGCAAATCCCTGATTGAAGCAGAAAAAGTGGAACTGGCCGGCAGCCTGATCAACCAGGCCAAGGAGCGGGGAGTCCGGCTCCTGTTGCCTGTAGATGTTATTGCCGCTGAAGCCTTTAGCGCCGATGCAGCGCACAAAGTAGTGGATGTTAACGCTATTCCTGCAGAATGGATGGCCCTGGATATCGGCCCTAAGACTTCTGAACAGTATGCCGGGACGGTCAAGGCAGCTAAAACCATAGTCTGGAACGGCCCCATGGGCGTTTTTGAGCTGGAGGCTTTTGCTAAGGGTACGGAAGCAGTCGCCAAAGCCCTGGCTGAGTCCGGCGCTATCACTATCGTAGGTGGCGGCGACTCCGTAGCTGCAGTTGAAAAAGTGGGTGTAGCCGGCAAAATGACCCACATCTCCACAGGCGGCGGAGCCTCCCTGGAATTCCTGGAAGGCAAGGCCCTGCCAGGCGTGGAGGCTCTGGCCGACAAGTAGATGCGTTAGAGATTCTAGATAACTCGTGATCATAAATCATAGTAGTTAACGTAGTCGACGTAGGTATATTTAACGTGGACTACACTCGAAACTCGTGATGTGTAGTCGTAGTAGTTAACGTAGTCAACGTTAATAAGAAATGTTATTGTTGTTCATGCATCTAAAGAAAGGAGCATGAACAATGAAAGTAGTTGAACTAAAGACAGTAGATGGGAAGGTCAGGTACTATCTGGCTGATGACACAGGAGCACCGGTGCGGCCAGTGCTGAAGTACCTGAAGTTCAAGGACAATGCAGGATATGCCAGAAACACGCTCAGAATGCACTGCATCCATCTGAAACACTTCTTCACCTACCTTGGAGAAGCCGGAAAGGATTATGAGCGGGTAAACATTGATGACATTGCGGGATTTCTGGCGTGGCTGAAGAACCCCGACATCCTGAAAAAGGTAGTACCGCTTCGATTTGAGCCGGAGCATCAGTCCCAGACAATCAATGCCATGGTAGACACGGTGGTCATGTTTTACGACTATCTTCTCCGGCATGAAGGCATGGAAAACCATCTGTCAGAAAAGTTGGTGAGGTTTGTCAGGGATCCGGGAAGGAATTACAGGAGCTTCCTGCATGGGATTGCAGAGAACAGAATGATAAAGAGCCATATTCTGAAGCTGCCGGTACCAAGGATGCAGCTCCGCACCATAAGCAGAGAAGATGCCGCGAGGCTTCTTGATTCCTGCACGAACTTAAGGGATTACCTCCTGCTTTATCTCCTGTTCGAGACTGGAATGCGGATTGGGGAAGCCCTTTCCCTCTGGCTTGAAGATTTCGATATGGCAGGACTGACCATCACTCTGCATGACAGGGGAGAAATGGAGAACCTGGCGGAGATCAAGACAGTATCCAGCCCCCGCAGACTGGATTGTACGCAGGAATTGATGGATCTGTTTACAGGGTATATCTGTGAGCACCATACCGCTGAAATCCATACCAATCATGTATTCCTGAAACTTAAGGGAGGCATGGAAGGAAACGCAATGGATTACAGAGACGTGGATAATCTCTTTCGAACCCTACGCAAAAAGACCGGCATCAGAGTGACGCCGCATATGTTCCGCCATACATCGCTCAGCCTGCTTTATTCTGCGGGATGGGAGCCGGAGATGCTGAGGCAGCGTGCAGGCCATAAAAACATTTATACGACGCTGAATACCTATGTCCATCCATCAAAAGAGGAAGTGGCGGAGGCATTCAGGAAAGCATCAGAAAGCCTGAAAATGCCTTCCATGGGAAGGGAGGCTGGTCAGTAATGGGAACAGCAGCCCTCACCCAATACGTGGCATTTGATGATAAATACAGCCGGATGATGGAATACCTGTCATCGGAAGGGAGGTACTGGATTGACAATGACCAATGGTATCTGGAGGCGGACAGCTTCCGGCAGGCTGGTATCAATACAGATAAAAGGAAGGCCGGAAAACTGGCAGATTTCAGCGGATACCAGTCGGAACAGCTAAAAAACGAAATGAAATATTTCCTGCTCTATTCCATGAAGAATGGGCTTCTGTCCGTGTCGAACCTCTATGAACACTATAGGGAGGCTGTCCGGCAGATGGGGATCCTGCCGGGAGGCAGACATCCGGCAGACAGCTTTGCGGTCCTCAATACGGGAGAGGAAAAAGCGGTGCGTGCTGGTAAGGTATCGGAAAAGGAAAGGCTTTATCAGATACTGAAGCGGGACGTGATAAGATTCATCAGGGATTATTATGATGACCGAGGCGAGACGGAAAAGGATGTATGGCATGGTGTCCGTATTCCGGGTGTAAAGATTTCTGCGGCAGCCAAACGTCAAAAAGCCAGCATAAGCTTTGTAAAGGTTCCTCCCTATTACCGTGAAATGGTGAAACGCTTTATGAGCCGTCTTGTCATCAAACGGAGCTGGTCATACTGCACGGAGATGATGGTATATATTCGGTACTTTTTTGAGGCTTTTTATGATCATGGATATACGGACGGCTTCCTTGAGAAACTTGCGAGGCCGGATATTGAAAAATATCTGGGATGGGTTGCCGGCGACTATGAAGGCAGGAATGCCACCTTCCGCAGCAAGGCAGTTTCGTTTATCCGGCAGTATATTGACTATGTCCAGCTTGCAGAGTACCCGCAGGCACCGCAGAAGGATGTAAACCGCCTGATTTATGAAGATGACATACCAAAGCGTGAGCGGCCGGCAGACACCATGAGAAAGGTAAAATATGTGCCGGAACCGGTCAGAGGGCAGCTGGATGCCTGCATTGGCGAGATTAAACCTGTGGAAATGATGCCGGTATATGTCCTGCTCCGGGAGACTGGGTGGCGTGGGACAGATGTGCTGAACCTCAGATATGACAGCTGTCTGGAGCATCTGTGGAATAGCCATGAAAAGGAGTACATTCCCTATCTGTGCGGAGAGATCACGAAGACAGGGATACCGCTTTTAAAGATTCCAATCCGTAAAGAAGTTGCGGATATGGTAAAAAAGCTTGTGGATGACGCGGCAGAGCGCAGCACGGATGACAATAATCCGGATAAATACCTGTTCAATACGTATGAGGGACGCTGTAAAGGGCTTCCATTAAGCAAACCGGCTTTTTCAGCTGCTATGCAGGAGTTAATAGACAGGAAGGGTATCCTTGATGGAGACGGAAAAAGGTACCGTTTCAAGGCTCATGCCCTAAGACATACGAGGGCATTGGAATATACGGAGCAGGGAATGCCGATTGGAATCATTCAGCAGATTCTGGGACATTGCAGCCTTCAGATGACGTTGCACTATGCGAAGGTCACTGAAAACATGCTGTACAGGAAATGGAAAGAGACGGAAAAACTGAACCTCCTGCACCTTGAAAGCACGCCGCCCAATGCACACAAGGAAAAGCGGGAGGAAATCCGGTATGAATTTATCCGCAAGAATCTGGATGCTGTAAGAGTGCCTTTCGGGGTGTGCTTTAAACCCTCAAAGCTGCCCTGCCGCCAGCAGATAAGCCAGTGCCTTGACTGTGCTAACTTCTGTACCAGCAGGGACAATATCCCGGAGTATGAGAAAGAGATTGAAAGGGTTAGAGAACAGCTGAAAATCAGCAAAATGCTTGGGAGGGGCGAATGGGAAGAAAAGAACCGAAATTATCTTGAAATCCTTGAAAAGATGCTGGCACGAATCCAGAAGGAAGGGCTGATCCATAAGAATGGAAGCCACCGGGAGGAATGCGATGGCTGACAAAATGAAAGGATTGGTAGAAAGCGATAGAAAAAGAACGGAAGAAGCAAAAGCAAAGGCACTGGAGGCAATCAACCAGTTGATTGTATCTGGGAAGAAAGTGAATTTTAACAGTGTCTATAGGCATAGTGGGATTTCAAAAAGCTTCTTGTATGAGGATAAGGAAATCCGCACAAGAATTGAAGAACAACGGGCATGTGATGTGAATAATGAAATGAACAAACGTGCTAAATATGACAAAACATCACGTTCAAAGGACGTGATTATTGAAACAAAAGATAAACGCATAGCAAAACTGGAAGCAGAAAACCGGAAGCTTCGCATAGAACTGGAACAACTTCGAGGGTTGCTATATGGATAAAAGAGTACGTCGACTACATGTAGTCGACGATAAAATACCGTAGTTTCGGGGCTTTCAGCCCCGTGACCACGAGTTTTAAATAGGAGGTGTTCCATGCGTAAACCGATTATTGCCGGGAACTGGAAGATGCACAAAACAGTGGCTGAAACCGCTGAACTGGTCAGCCAGCTTAAAGCAGCGGCAGCCGGGGTTACTGAGGTCGAAGTAGTGGTATGCCCGCCTTTTACCGCCTTAGCCAAGGCTGTGGAAGCAGCGAGCGGCAGCAGTATTGCCGTTGGCGCCCAGGACATGTACTGGGAGGAAAAAGGGGCCTTCACCGGCGAGGTTTCGCCTACCATGCTGAAGGAAGTGGGCTGTAAATATGTAATCCTCGGCCACTCCGAACGCCGCCAGTTTTTTGGTGAAACTAACGGGACAGTTAACCGCAAAGTAAAGGCCGCCTATCAATATGGCCTCTTACCCATTGTTTGTGTCGGGGAATTACTAGAAGAGCGTGAAGCTGGGCAAACTGAAAGTGTCGTTAAGGCACAGACCGAAAACAGCTTGGCCGGGCTCACTCCCGGGCAGGTCAAGCAACTCGTTGTAGCCTACGAACCCGTCTGGGCCATCGGGACCGGGAAGACCGCTTCCAAGGAAGATGCCCAGCAGGTTATCGGCTTTATCCGTCAAGTCTTGGCCGGCATGTATGGTCAGGACCAGGCAGATGCTGTGCGCATTC
>JAJZTU010000114.1 GCA_021848765.1 Bacillota bacterium | reverse complement strand
GGCCACCTTACCCTTTTCCAGGCTGTGGCCGCAGTGGCAACAAGGCTCTCCTGCCCGGCCATAGGCCTTGAGTCTCTCCTGGAAGGAACCGCTGCGCCCGTCACCGTCCACATAGTCCTTAATTGAGGTCCCCCTGTGCTCAATTCCCTCAGCTAACACTTCTATGACAGCGGAATACACAGCCCCTGCCTCTTCCACTTTCAGCCTGTTGGCTGGGCGTTCCGGGTGTACCCCGGCCCTGAAGAGAGCTTCATCTACATAAATATTGCCCATACCGGCCAGGAAGGTTTGGTCCAAAAGCAAGGCTTTTATTTTAGTCTTTTTTCCGGCCAGGCAGTGGCTGAAGCCTTCCCTGGAAAACTCCTCCCCTAACGGCTCCGGCCCCAGGGAAGAAAGCCCGTAGATACTGCTGTACTCCCCTGCCGGCAAAAGGTGCATCTCCCCAAACTGGCGAATGTCCACATAGCGGAGTTCATGGCCGTCACTTAAGGTGAAAACCACGTGAGTATGCTTCTCCCGCTTCGACTCAGGCCGGCAGTAAGTAAACTGGCCGGTCATCCGCAGGTGGACCACCAGGGTCTTATCCCCTGAAAGCTCCAGCAGGAGGTACTTCCCCCTGCGCTTTAAAGCTGCTACTTCCCTGCCCTGTATACCTGCACAAAATTCCGCCAAATCCGGCTGCTTAATAATTTTTCCTGTAACCGTTTCAACATTGCTTATGGTTTTACCCACTAATCTGGGTTCCAAGGTGCGGCGTACTGTTTCTACCTCCGGCAGTTCCGGCATATTCATCACCTCTGTAATTACTGATTAACCAGGTAGCAATCGAAACCCGAAATTAATTGGCTGCTAACTTCCTGACATCATACCAATTTGGCCCTGTCTTAACATCTACCACCAACGGCACTGAAAGCTCCAAGGCCTGCTCCATATTCTCCTTTACCAGCTGGGTCACCTGCTCCAGTTCCTCCGGGGGCACCTCAAAAATCAGTTCGTCATGAACCTGCAGCAGCATTGTGGTTTTCAGCCCTGCCTTTTCCAGAGCCCGCTGAACTTTGACCATAGCAATTTTGATGATATCCGCAGCAGTGCCCTGAATGGGTGTATTCATGGCTGTCCGCTCTCCAAAGGCCCGCACATTGCGGTTAGCGCTTAAAACATCCGGCAGGTACCGCCGCCGGTTCATCAAAGTAGTCACATAACCCTCATCCTTGGCCATCTGAATGATCCTGGCAATATAGCGCCTCACCCCCGGATAGCGGTCAAAATAATTGTCAATGTACAGCTTGGCCTCCTTGCGGCTTACCTTAATATCCTGGGACAGGCCGTAATCGCTGAGCCCGTAAACAATCCCAAAATTAACAGCCTTGGCCCGCCCTCTCATCTCCGAAGTAACCTGCTCCAAAGCCACCCCAAATACCTCAGACGCGGTCCTGGTATGGATATCCTGTTTTTTCAGGAAAGCTTCCCGAAGATTTTCATCCCCGGAAATATGGGCCAACACCCGCAGCTCAATTTGCGAATAGTCAGCTGTCAACAGCAAGTTTTCCGGAACAGAAGGCACAAACACCTTGCGGATCTTGCGTCCCAATTCCAACCGGATGGGGATATTCTGCAGGTTGGGCTCTGTACTGCTCAAGCGCCCGGTAGCAGTAACAGTTTGATTAAAAGTGGTATGGATTTTACCCGTATTTTTGTTAATCAGGCCCGCCAATCCATCGGCATAGGTGGACTTCAGCTTGACCAACTGCCTGTATTCCAAAAGCTTTTCCACCACTTCATGGTGCTGGGCCAACTCGGCCAGCACCTCGGCATCAGTGGAATAGCCGGTTTTGGTTTTCTTAATCACCGGCAGGCCCAGCTTTTCAAAGAGGATAACCGCCAGTTGTTTGGTGGAATTAATGTTAAATTCCTCACCGCACAGCTTATAGATTATCCCTGTCAATTCCTCAATTGCTTCTCCCAGGCTTTGGGACATTTCCTCCAATTGGCTGCCGTCCACCCTGACCCCGGCAATCTCCATATCGGCCAAAATGGTTACCAGGGGAAGCTCCACCTGGTAAAACAGCCGTTCCATCTCCCCAAGGCGGATTTTTTCCTTCAGCACATCCCGCAGCCGCCAGAGCATGTCCGTCCTCCGGCAGAACTCCAGGTAGTCCTCACCCTCGGGAAGCACTGTTTTTGTATGTTCATAGACCACCTGCTCCAGGGACTGGCTGTCCCTGGCCGGATTAACCAGATAGCTTGCCACCATTGTGTCAAAGGCCAGGCCCGCAAGCCGTAGTCCCTCATTATAAAGCAGCCAGTGGAGTTCTTTACCGTTATGACAGATTTTCTCCACCTCAGGATTGCTCCACCATTCTGCCAGTTCCTGGTTTAGCATTTCACGGGATAGTCCACCCGGGCTTAGGGAAATATCTCCAATGTTCACAAGGGAATTTTCCTGGCTCCCTGGGCCATCGCTCAGGCTTTGTGAGAGCTCTCCCAGGTCAAGGAAGTAGGCCTTCCCAACCTTCGGGCTTAACACCAGCCCGGCCAGAACCCCCTCCTGCCAGTTTTTCCGACTTCCCCGGAAACCAACCACTACTTCCCTGGCAGCCTTGAGCTCGGTTAAGGCCTCCATCCATTCCTTCCGGTCCGAAACCTTAACAAAGGTAGGCGCCAGCGGCCTATCTTCTGCAAGACCCCCAGTCTCCGGTTCCATTGCCTCCGGGGTATCCCGCGCAGCTACCCTGGTTTCAACATCAGCCTGTTCATTCCCGGCATCCCTGTCCTTAGCGTCACCCGTTGCCGCCCTGGCTTCCCGGCGCTTAGCATCAAGGACATCCATAACCTTCTTGGCCAGGTTCCGGAACTCTAACCTTCTGTATAGCTCTAAAAGCTGTTCCCAGTTAGGCTCCTCCACCTTTATCCTCTCCCACTCCACATGGATGGGAGCATCCCGCACAATAGTAGCCAACTTTTTACTCAGCAAAGCAAGGTCCCGGTTCTGGGCTATTTTTTCTTTGAGTTTGGCCCCGGATACCTCCTCCAGGTTGGCTAGCAAACTCTCGACTGAGCCGAACTCCTTAAGCAGCTTTAAGGCAGTCTTTTCCCCCACCCCGGGAATCCCCGGTATATTGTCGGAAGAATCCCCCATCAGCCCTTTCAAATCAATGATCTGCTCCGGTCTCAGCCCGTACTTGGCCTCTACCCCTTCTTCATCACAACGGTCCAAATCAGAAATCCCTTTACGGGTCAATAACACCTGTACCCGGGGAGAAACCAACTGCAAATTATCCCGGTCTCCGCTGAGGATTAAAGTATTAAGCCCCTCCGTTTCAGCCTGGGCGGACAGGGTACCAATCAGGTCATCAGCCTCATAGCCCTCCAGTTCGAAACAGGGAATATTCAGAGCGGCCAGTACCTCTTTCACCAGGGCAAACTGGGGCCGCAGCTCATCAGGGGTAGCCTTGCGGTGGCCCTTATACTCTGCAAAAGCTTCAACCCTAAAGGCCGGACGTCCCTTGTCAAAGGCCACTGCCAGGTAATCAGGCTTTTCTTCCTCCATTATTCTTAACAGCATGTTGGTAAACCCGTAAACAGCATTTGTAAACTCTCCCCCGGTAGTAGTTAAAAGAGGGAGAGCCCAAAAAGCCCGGTGAATGAGACTATTACCATCGATCAAAATGCACTTCTTATCACGCACCTGTATACACCTCACGATAACAGCTATAAAAATCTCATCTTATTATACTATTTATACGGACAAAGAGCCAGCCTACCCATTTTCAAAGCGCGGTCAAACCTTTTCACTGTGGTAAAAAAAACAGGCCTACAGCCAACATCTGCAGACCCTTTTACTATTTACTCTCCACCTTACTCTCCACCGGGAGGGTTCCCACGCTTCCGGTGCCGGAAGGTGAGAAACAGGCCAACCGCAACAGCCAAAACAATCAATACCGGAGCCAATCCACCCAGAAACACCACCGATTTCTCCAGCAGGGCCAGGAGGTCATTGACTGTGCCAATAAATGCTTCTGCCGATCTCTGAAACACATTCTTACCTTCCGGGACCTGAATTACCTTCTTGGACTTCACCTGAGTGAGTTCGACCTCCAGGGCGGCCATTTCCGAAAGGTTGCCCATGGTTTTGATCCGCCCTTCCATAATCTCCACTTCCTGGCGTACCCGCTGGAGTTCTCCTTCCACTCTCAGGATTTCATCCACATTCTTGGCTTGTTTCAGGATTTCCAGAAGCCGGGCTTCCTGCTGTTTCCAGTTGCGAATCCGGGCCTGGGTGTCATAGAACTCAGCACTCACATCCTGGCTGCGCATCTCCCGGAAAACCACGGTACCTACTTTTTTGATCTCTTCGAGGAAAGCGTTAAATTGCCCGGCAGGCACCCGAACGGTCAATCTGCCCGAACGATACTGCTCTTCCGGAGGAGTACCCTGAGGACTGTTACTGAAGGTGGAATTCTCCACATAGCCCCGGAATTTTTCCACCGTCTTAATAATCCCCGAATAAGCACTGTCAAAGTCAGTAACTTCCACTTGGACCCGGCCGTTTGTGATCAGCTTGCGTTCCACAGCAGCGTTGTCCTTACGCTGCAGTTCCTTACCACCTTCAGTTTTACTGCCCATTCCGCCGCTGGCCATAGGTCCCCTAGCCTCACCCGGCATAAGGCGCTCCTGAGCGGAACTTCCCAATGCCTGGGGAGCACCGGCTACAGACGGCTGCGCCATATCGTACTGAACGCCCGGACCCGCCGGCATTGAATTGCTGGCAATGTGGCCCCCTGGTCCATCTGTTGCCATTTTGTTCTTAGCTTCTTTTAACATCGCAGGAACCTTGCCGGCAGGGTTATCCCCTTCATCCCCTGCAGGACTTACCTCCGGCATCCCAACCTGGGATTGGCTTTTATCCGCCTTTTGGACGCTAAGTGGGCTTAAGTTTGAAGCAAAATAACCTTTCTCATTCACTTCGATTCCAATCACCACAGCTGCTACCAGCATGGCGGCCACAGCGGCTACCCTGCCCCAGCGCCTTAACCATCCTTGTCCCGCAGAGCCATTGGCTCCCACTTCAGCAGCAGAGGGGGAAGCGACCCGGGCCATTACTTTCCGGCTAAAGCCCTCGGGGGCCAAAACCTCAGCAGACCCCTGCATCAGTTCAATTACAAATTTTAGCTCCTCCAATTCCTGCCGGCACTGCTCACAGCCTTGCAGGTGTTGCTCTACCCGGATTCTCTGTGTTTCATCCAGCATGTTGTCATAATAAGGAGACAAAAGTTCGCGTATCTCTTGGCACCGCATTCCCTCTACCCCCTTCCCTTCAGAGCATTAACTTGCCCAGGCAAGCCGAATAATTCCGCATTAGCTACCACTAAATCCTTCAAAGCCGCCCTTGCCCTACTCAGGCGGGACTTCACTGTCCCCAGTGAACACTCCAGCTGCTGGGCGATTTCCTCATAGGAGAAGCCTTGTATTTCACGCATAATTAAAATTAGCTTCTGTTCCGCAGGCAGTTGGTTTAACACCCTCTGCAAATTCCTCTGCACTTCCCGGGCTACTGCCACTTCCTCCGGTCCAGCCATGGTGCTCCTCACCCCTTCAACCCGTGCTGTCCCGTCTCCCGGCTGGGGGCCCGGATTATCGAGGGACACCGTCCACTTGTTTTGGCGCTTCCTCAGTTCGTCCCTGCAGGTATTGGCTGTAATATGGTACAGCCAGGTCAGGAAACTGCTCTCTCCCCTAAAGGTTGAGAGCTTCTGATATACCTTGATAAAAGCCTCCTGGGCCAGATCGTTGGCATCAGCCTCATTGCCCACAAACCTGTAGGCTATGGTGTACACCTTGTGCTGGTATTTCTCCACCAGCGCCTGAAACGCATCCCTGTCCCCCGTCCGGCATTGGGACAGCAGATCATCATCAGATATTAACATGAACAGCGTTCCCTCCTTCCTCCGGAAAATGGACTCACCTTGATAGACGCAGAAATCTAAAAAATGTTCCAAAAAAATAATAACAGGTAATACCTTCACCGGAAAGCACCACTTCCTGGAAGCATACCTGTTGCTCAACTATTTTAATAATCTGGCCCGGGTAACTGCTTTCTCCCCAAACTTATCCCTCACCCGGTCCAGGGCTTCTGCCAGTTTCTCTTCTTTCTCCCGGTTCTGGCCAAAGAAGGCTAGCTGACCCACCTCATCCCTGGGCGCTAACTTGGAAACAGTCACTCCCACCAGCCTCACGGCCGTCTGGTCCCAATTTTTAATAAACAGGTCATGGGCTACCCGGTATATTTCGCCATCCCAGTCAGTGTGTTCTACCAAGGTTTCCGCCCGGGTAATTGTTGTAAAATCGGCATACCTCAGCTTTAAAGTTATTACCCGTCCAGCCAGTCCCTGCTTCCTAAGCCTCCTGCCTACCTCTTGGGCAAGTTCCAGAAGAGCAGCCTTTACCTTGTCCCCATCCTCTATGTCCCGGGCAAAAGTAGTTTCATTACCAACCGACTTGACCTCCCGCCCGGGATTCACCGGACGGTCGTCCCATCCCCTGGCCAAGGCATAAAGCTGCTCACCCAAGCTCCCAAACCTCTCCTTAAGATTGGCTAAAGGCTGCTGGGCCACTATGCCAATAGTAGTCCAACCAAATTCACTTAAATGCAGGGCGGTCTTTTCTCCTACCCCCCAGATACGCCTCACAGGCAGTGGCCACAATACCCGTTCCACGTCCTTAGGCCCAATCACCACAAACCCTGAGGGTTTTTCCAAATCGGAAGCCACCTTAGCTAAGAATTTATTGCAGGCCACTCCCACCGAGGCGGTCAAACCGGTCTCCCGGCTAATCCTGTCCTTAATCTGTTTACCAATCTCCACTGCCGGACCAAAAAGTCCCTCACAACCCGTAACATCTAAAAAAGCCTCATCCAAAGAAAGGGGTTCAACCAAAGGTGTATACTCCCTGAATATTTTCTGAATCTCCCGGGAAACCGCCCAGTATTTCTTATGATTCCCGGGTAAAAAAATCCCGTTGGGGCAGCGCCGGAAAGCCTCACGCAAGGGCATGGCGGAACGCACGCCGAATTGCCTGGCTTCATAAGAACAGGTGGAAACCACCCCTCTCTGGTCAGGCCTACCCCCGATGATCACCGGTTTTCCCCGGAGTCCGGGGTTGTCCCGCTGCTCCACCGCTGCAAAAAAAGCATCCATATCCACATGGATTATTTTGCGTGCCCAACCCTCCATACTTCATCCCCCAAACTTGAGTTCTGTACTTATTATACTATAGACACTAACATCGAGAAAGGAAAATATCTGTCAAATAACAAAGGAAAATTATCAAAAACCTCCTAAAGCAACTTCCCAATTATCTACTACATAGTAACTTTTTCACACATTGACAAGGCCAGATAGGTTTGGTACAATGATACCATTGATATGCCGAAGTGGCGGAATTGGCAGACGCACCAGACTCAAAATCTGGCGTGGTAGCCCCACGTGCCGGTTCGAGTCCGGCCTTCGGCACCATACCTTTAAAATCAAGCATTCCGGGGTTTTCACCAAAAGTGACCTCGGAATTTTTTACTTTTTACGCAATGCGCAGGATTTTATCTTTGCTTATGCGTAAAAATCTAAAAAATGTCCTCCTGTGGGTGTCTCATAAACCCAATAATAATTGCCAGCAGAGGAACCTCACTGACAGGACGATTGATACCTACAAACAGCATTTAATCAAGCTCGAGCGGTATCTCATGGGAATAGGGCATTCCACCATCATCAGCGACATTGACAAGGAAACTCTCGATAATTATTGTTAACAATTCTAAAAAGCTTTTCTTTGAGACAACTTCCATTAGGATCATCTACCTTTTATTTTTGTTTTTCGGTCCACCAGGCCAAATTCTCCGTCCACCGAAATCTACTTCTTTCACCTTTTTACCGGTTCTTGGATTACTCACATCATAATGGTCCTTATGAAGCTTATCTTTTTTCCAGATTTCACCGGTTTCTTTGTGTCGATGACCTTGATTACCTTTTAAAGATGCCTTGTCTACAAAAGAATGGGGCGTAAAAGCCCCATTTCTAAATCAGTATTCAATGTTAGTTTGTGATAGATACTATTACCTAATGCTTAGAACAATTTTTATGGGTGTGCCCTTGTGCAGAATATTTTTTCATTAATATCCTAGCCCTATTGGAGGCACTCCTACAACTTGAAGGTTTATCCTTTAGCCACTGTTCGTAATGGGCAATTTCGTGCGCTATGGTATCTAATATAGACGCCAAAGCATTATCTTTTCCCCACTTCTCTATCAGTTCGTAGTAATCACCTGTGGAAACCCTGATATACGGCTCAACATTTTTATTATCGGGTTCCCAGAAAGTTCCACAAACAAGCTCCCCTTCTTTACTTTTAATTTGAGTGGCTTTCTTAACATATACCGGTACTCTAATAGGAAAGTCAACTTGTTGACGCAACCACACGGCAAATTCTAATATTGCTCTACGGACTTCAGGATCAACACCTTTTTCGAACTTTATTCTTAATCCTCGTCTAAGCTTCTTTTCGATCATATAAAACTTCACCTTTAATTTCACTTATATTTTCGGTGTTCTCTACCTGGGGTATGCTTCTTCGGTCTAATTGGTCTATCTTTTGGTTTATTTGACCTATCTTCCCAATTAGGATTCTTTCTTTTCTTTTGAATTCGTTCCCTTCCCTGTCCTTTTATGTTAGGTTCCGATTGTGGATACGTTGTGTGTCAATGGTTGAATTATATGATCAAATTTTTGCAAAATTAAATGCTATAAGGGGCAAAACTTTGATTCGACTCTTAGTTTTAGAACTAACAGGCGATTTAGAATGAGCAAAAATGTACCTCCCGTATGATATTGCTATCATGGGAGGTACAGATACTTTTATATGCAGGAGATTTGGCAATCAAGCAGTTAATAGTTAATTTGTCTTACTCGTGAAAGTAAATTCCGGTGACGGTAGAAGTTTTTGAGCAATAGATATAAACTGTTCAACATTTGAAGGGTAAATATGGTAATCAAAATGATCACAAGGAGCTAAAACAAAACTTACTTTTTCACAAATTAATAAAAAGATAACATCACAGTTAGAGCGAAAAGCGTTAATACTAAAGATTTTAAGAAAATCTTCAAATTCCTTTTTTCCCGAGGGAAAAAAGGAAATTCCGCCAGTAAAACTGTTTTTTAATGAATAGGTCTTTAATAGGTTTTTAGCATGGAGGAATTCAGGGTCTGTAGATTTCCCCCTTAACCACTTACCTTCAGGAGGGTGGATATACATTTTCTTTAGTGTATTGACTTGAAGGATATTTATAACCCATTTGATCAAAGTGTTTTCTTTATTTAGGTATTGGTTTAGCTCGTTGTAATTTGGTTGCTCTAAAGAAAGATCTAAATATCTAATATTATCCTTCAAGCCTAAAATAATCTCGCCTTGTGAACCTTTAAACTCAGAGTAATCAAAAATCGATTGGCTTTCTAACAATTCTAAAAAGCTTTTCTTTGAGACAACTTCCATTAGGATCATCTACCTTTTATTTTTGTTTTTCGGTCCAGCAGGCCAAATTCTCCGTCCACCGAAATCTACTTCTTTCACCTTTTTACCGGTTCTTGGATTACTCACATCATAATGGTCCTTATGAAGCTTATCTTTTTTCCAGATTTCACCGGTTTCTTTGT
>JAJZTU010000113.1 GCA_021848765.1 Bacillota bacterium | reverse complement strand
ACTGTCTACGCTTAGCCTATCGAATTACTCCTCTAGACCCAAGACTCGCTACTGGTGGTTTGGCTATACACCTTCCCAGACAGGATTTCCACCTGTTAAATTATGCGCCATTTCCTGGCCGCTACTGTCCTCCGTGGTTGCCTTTTCTGTTTCTTTGCCCCCAAAACTAAATAGCACCTCTATAACCTTGTAAAACAGTATTTCTCTAACAAAAAAACCCCGGGGGGGTTTTTCAAAAAATCTTAGAAGTCTCGAGGAAGTAGAGTGCCTTCGGTAGGTTTGTTAACAATGATGTGGAAGTGGCCGGTTCCTTCCTGGAGGTGATATTCCCTTCCGCATTCCGGACAAGTCACCGACTCATCAAAAGACAGTTTGTGTAACTGGATACCACAGGCGCAAAAAATTTCAACTTCTTTAATTAATTCCTTAATCATCTGCTTGCTGGTGAAGTGAGGGTCGCTAACAACAAATTTAATGTTCATAAATGATTCCTCCGGTTAGCTATTTTTTTCCATTATACCAGGTTGTAAAGTCCCTGACAAGAACTTGATTCGACACTCTTTGCAAATACCCTTTTTTGTCTTCCTTAATACATATATCCCCCAAACCTGCTGATTATACCGGTGATTTAGAAAATTTGCCGCACCACCCTTTCCAGCTGGCCCATGTTTCTACATTCCAACAACCGGTCGACCATGGTTTGGTAAAGACCGATGATACTGTCCTCCTTGTTCCATCGTTCCTGGGGTTCGGGATTCAGCCAAAAAACTTTTTTGGCATTGTCTTTTATCCATTGCAGGTGTTCCAGTTCCGGTCGCCGGTAATTGTTACGCCCGTCCCCCAGGATGATTACCGTGGTCTTGCCGTTTACGGAATTGCCGTAGCGCTGGCGAAACTCCAAGATGGATTTACCGTAATCGGAGAAGCCGGTCTGGGAAAAAATCGCCCGGTTATAGACCTCAGCCATGGCCTCGGCTACCTCCCGGTTATGAAAATATACGGTAATCTCATCCACGGTATCAACGAAGACAAAGGACCGTACATGAGCAAACTTCTGCTGCATGGAATAAACCAACTGGAGCATAAACTCACTAAAAACCTTCACCGAACCGGAGATGTCACAGAGCACCACTAACTGTGGCTTGGTGGGTTTCCTGGTACGGTAAGCCGGATTGATGGGAATGCCGCCGCTGGCCATGGATTTGCGCATGGTCCTCTGGATGTCCATTTTCCCACCCTTGGCCCGGACCATCCGCCTGGACACCCTGGTAGCCAGCTTATGGGCCAATCTGGTGATGATGCGCTTCATTTCAACTACTTGTTCTTGGGAAAGCTGGTAAAAATCCATTTGGTTCAGGTTATGGCGTTCTAAAATGTCCTCCAGTGCCCGCTCCTTAAACTCCGCCACCAGAGCCGCCTCCAGGGCGTCCACCAGCAGCTGCTCCAACTGGGCCAACCGGGCCTGCCAGTCAAGAAAGGTCTCTTCGTCAACTTCCCCGGCCTGCTTCTCCAAATGTAATTCCCCGGTTTTCCACTCCAGGAAAACCTTAATCCGGCGCAGGGCATCCTCTCTATCCTCCAGGTGTTTCTCAGTCAGGGTTCCCAAACCGGCCAGCCCCTCCCGGATTAAATCCATCATCTCCTGCTGATTCCCCATTTTGATAACCTGCACAAATCTCTGGGCCGGGGTTCCAGGCCTCCCTTGCCCCTGCTGCGGCCCTCCCATGCTCTTACCCTCACCGCTGCCGTCACAAGGCTCCCCCTGGCAATCGGGCCCTTCCTTGGGCTTCAGCAGGTGCCGAAACTTAGCGGTCTTATCCCGGTGTAAAAAATAATCCGGGTCGAAAATCAACCCGAAGAGCTTATCAAAGACCCTGTAATCCCGCTGGTTCTTCACCAGGGTGGCCTGAAGGGTGGCATAGAAACTATCCCGGTCCCATTCCACTAGCCGCAGGGCCTCCAGGGAATCCAGGGTTTCCGCCAGGGTCACCCTCACCCCGGCTTTGCGCAGCTGCTGGACTAGGTAGAGGATTTGTTTTTCCATTGTATCATCCCCTCGGACTTAATTTCCCTCAGATATTATGCTAGCCAAAAAGCCACCCAGGCGTTCCTCCACCTTGGCAATATCCTGCTGGTACTTGAGAATCACGCTCAAGGTATCGGCAACCACCTCCTCGTCCAATCCCTCCGAACCCAAAAGCACCAGGGTTCTGGCCCAGTCCAGGGTTTCCGAGATGCTGGGAGCCTTTTTCAACACCATTTTCCGTAAAGCCTGGACAAACTTGACCACCTGACCGGCCAGGGCCTCCTGAATCCCCTCCACCTTAAGCCGTACTATCTCCAACTCCCGTTCATAGCTGGGATAATCGATATAGAGGTGGATACACCGCCTTTTCAGGGCATCGCTAAACTCCCGGTAATTGTTACTGGTGAGGATGACCACGGGAATAGAGGTGGCCTTCACCGTACCCAGTTCCGGAATTGAGACCTGATAATCGGAAAGGGCTTCCAGGAGAAAGCTTTCGAACTCCTCATCACTCTTGTCCAATTCATCCACTAACAGAACCACTTTTTCTTCCGCCTTAAGTGCTTTTAACAAGGGCCTGGCCAGGTAGAATTCCTCGGTGAAGATATCAGCCTTGGTATCTTCCCAGGTTCGGCCCCCGGAAGACTGGATCCGCAGTAATTGTTTCTGGTAGTTCCATTCAAAAAGGGCTTTGGCTTCATCCAGACCCTCGTAACACTGCAGGCGAATCAAATCTGTTTCCAAGGCCTGGGCCAGAGCCTTGGCCAGTTCCGTCTTGCCAACTCCGGCGGGGCCTTCTATGAGCAATGGCTTTCTAAGTTTATAGGCCAGATAAACGACGGTGGCCAGCTTGCGGTTAGCGATATATTTCTGAGCTAGCAAAGCTTGTTTCACGTCTTGTGTACTGTTAAACACGTTATCACCCCATGAAGGATATTCGACAAAAAGGTGGATTTACCTCTAGGTAAATCCACCTTTTTATAGGGTTACATCAAGAAATATAATACCACGAACCGTAGATTGGCATCCAGAAAAACAGTGGCCATAGACAACCAAGCGCTTATCTTATATTCAAATTTATAGTGCATGGTATGTAAACAAGCAGCATTCATCACCAGGGACACACCGTTAACCACCAAAAGAGGATGCCAGAGGGAACCCGTTTTCACAAAAGCGTAGCCGATAAGGACTAAGGTGGCTACGGCCATGGCCACCAGACCCGTCAAGACCACCCGGTAATTCTTCCCCACAAAGGTCTCACCATCTGACAAACCGCCCACAAAATGCATCGCCAATAAGGAAGAAACCACATAAATACTGATTGTCCCTACGATTAAGGCCAAAAAAACATAAAACAGCGCTTTTTCCATGTTCTTCTCCTATCTTTCTGTTCTCAATATTATAATATTATGCGCCCAACCTAAAAATCCCTTTTTATAAACCCCTAAAATAAAAAATTAGGTGTCCAACACCTAATTTTTTATCAACTGTCCATTGGTAAATAACTGCTGGTACTGATTCCAATCTCCCTGTTGACCGTCGGTAAGCCAGTTGCTTAAATACTCCAGCTTACCCTGGCAGGGCCGGTAGTCGGCAAAGATATTGCCGATGGAATGAAAACTCACCAGGTTATACATGGCCTCAGCCACCACTTCATCCTCGAAAGCATCCCCGCCCTGACCAAGTATCCCGTAAGCCCAGTCAGCGGCTTCATCAGCGGTCAATACCCCCTGGCAGTACCGATCTAAGACATCTTTCACCATCTCCCGGGCAATCATCAGCAGACCTCCTTTGGTTAAATAAACCTCTGGAAATATTATAGCCGGGGGGCAAGGAGAAAATTCCCGAATGTTTTGGAGTCTCTTATGTGAGAAATTGCTAATTCTTTTAGCCCACGGGTTAGCGGCCTCGCTGGCTTAAAATATATTGGGCCAATTATGCCCTGGTCCTCCACCGTGGCAGTAGTCACAACTCACCCAGTTTACCCAGCCCTTATTATGACCATGGCACCTGGTGCAATTAGCAAGCAGACTTTCTGTTATAGGCGGACCAGAGTCATGGCCGCTACCACCATGACAGCCGACGCAATTATTATTATGCCAGGTTACAACGTTCCCAGAATGACAGGAAATACATAATTGTTTTGAACCACTCCCATCAGCGCTGACATTAATCCCGGATGTGGTATTTACAGTTCCATTTAACGTGTAAACATTACTGCTTCCATGACTGTCATGGCACTGGCTGCAGGACAGTTTGACATTAGTGGGATACGGCGGCGCATAGGTGGATATACCAAAGACAGAGCCGTTTCTACCACCATGGTAGGCAGTTTACCAGCGGACGTTAGAAGGTGTCGTTGGCAGACCGGCAGGGGGAGTCCCATCATGGCACTTGCTGCAGAAGGCTGAATTGTCAAGCTGGCGGAAGTTATAAAAACTTTCCGGTACATATATCTGTTTGGATTGTAACAGTTCCCAGTTACCCGTCTGGTAGTTCCACACATACAAGCTGGTCTCATGGTTTGGAGTGGGTTCCCCGTAACCGTTCCAAAGGATTCCAAGATTACTGATCTTATATACCTGTTCACTTACTGTCATCTGAAAAACCTGATAATTGTAGTCTCCCTCTGCCGTGGCCAGAGCCGTTCGCCAGTTATTACTGTCCATTGCCGAGGCACTGTCTAAGTATACTGTGTTAGCCACCGGTTCACCCAGGCTGCTAATGACAGGCTCCGTAAGTGACTCCCAGATTGCTGAACCTACATTATTAGGCAGATAAATACTGGCCCCGTATACATGAGTTACCCTAACTGACATCATATTGGTGTTTAAGGAATAATGCTCCGGTTTACCTGCCCTTTCCTCTTTCACCACTTTGGGCGGGTGTTTCTTGAAATATTCCTTCAGATTAGGCGGGACCTTTTCCTGCTTAGCAAACAGCTCTCTCATTTGCTGCCTGAACCATTGGGTTAATTCATTCCCCCGTTTCAGCAAGGTCTGCCAAAAGCCTTCATGCTTAATTACTTTCCCGTCAACTAACCTGTATTCTCTGGTATTCCATTCTTTGAGGTACTTCCGATGTTCAGCATCATCAGGATATTTCTCCCCTGGCGGGTAAGGATAACTGGACATACTGCGAAAAGGCAGGGGCTCAACGGGTACTTTCACCGCAGGATCACGCTTGGCAGAGCCGGTTTGTTTGTAATAAAAATCTGCCATTAACACCGTGGATCTTTGCAGCCCCGGTGTAAGCTTGGGGTTTTTGAACTTAAGCATAATCTCATCCCCGTGCTGCATAATAACGAACCGGTCGTCTGTAGACCCTAACAGTTCCAGTACATCCCCGTATTTGGTGAATTTGCCGTAGAAAATATAATCTACTTCCCCTTTTTTCACATCATCTTTGGCTATTACCGGATGGTCATAGAAAGTTCCTTTTTGATTGGACGGACCCCGGTAATACAGGTCGGCAGATTCTGCATCCAAATACTGTACCTTTAGCTCGATTGGAGGTGACTGGTCCAAGCGCACCCGATCGATGACCATTTTGGCAACCGGGACACCGGTGTATACCCTGATTCGATGATCATTGCTCTTAAAGGCATTGGCAAGATCAACCACCATGGACTTTTTGTCCCCGGAAATGAAGCCAATATCCCGTACTTTTTCCCATTTACCGGCTGCATTTTTAACCTGAACCTGAGGAGTGATTACTGCTTTGGCTTTATTGCCATTAATATAGTAGGTCCAGCCGTCAAAAACCAGCTTGGCATATTCCGGGTGCTTGATTTTGCCGAAGTCCAGGGTGTAATAATCCGGGCCAGCCGGGTTATCCCTGTCTACAGGTGCCACCTTGGTATCCAAGGAGGTCACCAGCTGAGTAATATCCTGGCCATATTTATCGGTGGCCTTTTCCGGGGTTTTAGCCTTGTTGGAAACGGCGTAAAACTTTTGTCCCGCCTTATAGTCGATCATACCGGTATATTCCCCGCTGGCGCTGACAATCTCATAACCTGGGGCATGATCGATTACAGCCAGTTTGGCCTCGTCAATAATATCTACTTCACCCAAAGCAAGGGAGCGGATCTTCACCTGGTATTTATTATGTTTATCAGGGGCCAGGGGCTTGAGAGGCAGGTAGTAAGGATTCATCTTGGAACTGTCAAGCTGGATATGCCCAGGTAGGTTGAGAACGGGGCCGGACATGTCAGAGGTGTATTCATATTCCTTGCCGTTCCATACGAAGATGAAAGGGCAGGAATCCCATTTTGGTTCGGGAGGTCCGAAAACTCTGAATGTTTCCCAGACAGAAGGAGTCATTGCACCATAGGGGTCTCTAGCAATGGCTCTCCACTGCCAGGCGGTAGTACCATACATATGGTTCAGGGTGAGGGTTCCGCTGTATGCGCTGCTCCAAACGGTGGATGGTCCTCCCAGGATTTCAAACTTATACTCAACTGGGTCACCGTCCGGATCAATACTTGGTTGATAAATGTTCAAGGTAACTGTACTGCTGGTGTTAGCAGTGGTGATATCATTTTGACGGACCAAGGTGGGTGCTGTGGGAGGAGTGGATGGCCGGAAGGTATATCCTTCGGCTTGACTTTGGTTACCAACGGCATCAGCCGCCCTTACTCGCACATGATAGTCAATACCTGCCTGCAGCCCGGTTAAGGTAATACTGTGACTATAGCTGGGCTTGGTATAGTCTGTGCTGATCATATTGACACTCCCTGCTACCGAACCATATGCTGTAGAAGTTCCGTAATCTATCAGGGTGTTGGTATTTTCATTGGTTGTCCAACTGATAGTAGCTCCATTGGAAGTAATGTTGGTTATAGTTACATTGGAAATCACCGGAGGTGTCCCGTCATGCTTGGCCTTAACCATGGTAAATACCTTACCATCAGGTCCAATGTATTTAAGGATATCATTAGGAATGTCGATGGCGGTAAACCGTTTATCAGGGTCAATCACCTTTTGGGTACTGTTGTTTAGGTGAGGGTCATGGCAATAGTTACAGGTCACGTCATGCCTGAAGCTGCTATTGGCACCTACAGTCATTTTCTCCTTGATATTGATGCCGTTAACCGAATTAGTACTTATGGCGTGGCAGGATAAACCGGTTTCTCCGTAGCAGCTGTTAGGAAGTTGCTGGTTGAGCTGCTTTGGATAAGGGATCTGGCCCCCCGTACCGTCGTCCTTCCCATGAGCATTATGACAGATATTACAGCTGCCGTTGGAATTTCCGCCGTTGGAAACAACAGAAAGTTCAATATAATTGGTGTTCAGGGAGTAATGCTGGTTTGCTGGTGCAATTGGGACAATAATTGGGTCTGCTGCTTTGATAGTAGTTGTCTCCGCTACTAAGGGTTTATTGGGCTCGGCTGCCGAGGTTTTATTTGACTCGGATGGCCACAGTTTACTGCTAAAGGTTTTCACTTCTGACCATAGTTGTCTGACATGCAACCAGAAGGAGTGGAGCAGTCCTTCTACCTTATAGACCTTCCCTTCTACCAGCATGTATTCTCTGGTATTCCAATTCTCTTGATATTCCTTGTATTTTGCATCAGTGGGATACTTTTCGCCTGCCGGATAGGGATATGCAGACATTCCTAAAAAAGGCAGTGGCTCTACCGGCAGCTTTACCTTCGGATTAAACTTGGGCAAACCGGTCTGTTTATAGTAAAAATCTGCCAACAACACTGTTGATCTAACCTTACCGGCAACAGGTGCCGGGTTCCGAAACTTTAGCGATATCTCGTCCCCGTGCTGCATGATTACGAATCGGTCATCATTGTCTTTAAGAAGTTCCTTGACATCCCCGAATTTTGTGAACTTCCCATAGAATACATATTCTACTTCCCCCGGTTTCACATCATCCTTGGCCAATACCGGATGTTCAAATGTGGTATTAACCTGGGTTGCCGGTCCACGGTAATGGAGATCGGCATAGTAGGGGTCTAAGTACGTAATCTTAAGGTCTATGGGGGGCGACTGGTCCAATCTGGCTCTGTCAATAATCATTTTGGCCACCGGAATCCCGGTATAAATTCTTATTCTATGGTCATTAGTCTTAAAAGCATTGGCCAAATCAATGACCATGGACTTTTTGTCCCCGGAAATAAAGCCGATATCCCGCACTTTTTCCCATTGGCCCTGGCTGTTGATTACCTGGACCTGGGGGGTGATTACCTGTTTGGCTTTATTGCTGTTATTGTAGTGGGTCCACCCGTCTAAAACCAGTTTTGCGTACTCCGGGTCTTGGATTTTTCCGAAATCCAGGGTGTAATAATCCGGACCGGCTGGATTTTCTCGGTCAACAGGTGCTCCCTTGGAATCGAGGGCAGCTAATTGTTCACTGATATCTTTTCCGTACTTATCAGTGGCCTTAATCGGCGTAGTTGCTTGCTCCGCAATTGCATAAAACTGCTGCTTCGGTTTGTAATCAATAAAACCTGAATACTCAGCGCTGGCACTGATAATTTCGTAACCTGGCGGATGGTCCAGCACTGCCAATCGGGATTGGTCGATAAATTCTACTTCACCTTGGGCCGTGGATCTGATTTTTATCTCATAATCATTGACTGCGTTTGGTTTAAGTTCCTTAAGGGGCAGATGGTACGGGGTCATTTTGAAACTATCCAATTTAATATGTTTTGGCAGGTTCAGTACCGGTCCTGACATATCGGATGAGTATTTGAATTCTTTGCCATCCCAAACGTAAATGAAAGGACAGGAATCGACCTTTGGTGGTACTGTTAAATTAAAATTATCCCGGGCTGACCAAGCAGAAACTACCATATTCTTATCTCTGGCCCAAATCCGCCAGGAATAATAACCAGGACTTGTTATGCTAGGTGTCCAGTTGGTGTTAGTAAGCCAGCCGGACTGGGTAACCAAGGCACCTGTGAAACTATTGAGCACCTGCACTTGGTAGGTATAGGGCGCCCTGGTAGCATCACCGGCAGCATTCCAGGACAGAGGAACGCCCATGGGAAAATAACCCTCAATATTGGTCCTGTCTATGAGGGCCGGCGGCAGGAAGGTGCTATAACCTGTTGAAACATATTCATTCCCTCCTGAATCAGTTCCTCTAAGGCGATAATAATATACCGTATCGGGGAATAAGCTTAAGTTAACATTTTGGGTGGTTTTATAACCGGTATTGACGTCAACCGCCGTGGAACCATAGACGGGGGTAGTTCCGTATTCGATATAGTTATTTCTGGTAGGTTCATTGGTATCCCAGGTGAGTTTAAGACTGCCTGAAGCTGCGTCATAAGCCAGCGGCCCGGAAGCAATAGTGGCAGTGGTTGCATCATGCCGAGCTCCAGCCAGAATATATACTTCCCCTTGAGGGTTAACATATTCTTCTAAACCGGGCAAAGCACCCGGTAGGGATAGCTGGAGGGTGTTCTCTGTACCTATCATCTGGGATGTCAAGACATCCCAATTAAGTGTGTTTTTATTCCAGATTGACAAATTGACAGGATAACCGGGAGTTAGTTGCCCATAGCCCGTCCACTTTAAGGTAAGCTTGGATACGGCAGGCGGGAGCTCATTTAACTTAAACCGAAACATCTGATAATTGGTTGCCCCTTCCCCACTCACCAGACTTGTACTCCAGCGGCCCGCATCCTGGGTTTTCACAGCATCAATCTGAGCAGGGGTAGCGCTTGTACCCGGCTCGCCAGGAGTTGGCAGAGTACCCTTTTGCCAGGCTCCAGCACCGGCAGAGTTTATGGTATATCTGGTAACTACATCAGCAGGTGCCACATTACCATGGCCGCTGGAAAGGTA
>JAJZTU010000112.1 GCA_021848765.1 Bacillota bacterium | reverse complement strand
CAGGTTAACAATAGGGGGGTGAAATTTTGAAGGGAAATCGTCCTATGAAAAGGCTAATCTTTGTCACCGGCACTGATACGGGGGTGGGAAAAACCGTGATCACTGCCGGACTTCTAGCTGTTTTCAGTAAAAAAGGTTATATGACCTTGGCCATCAAGCCTTTTCAAACGGGAGCCACCAGGCGTGAAGGAATTCTTTTTTCCCCAGATGCTATGTTTTATAGAGAAACCGGATTGCAGGATGAGCCTCTGGAAGTTTTAAATCCCGTTGCCCTGGAACCTCCTGCTGCGCCCTTCGTGGCTTCCATCCTTACATATACCCCCATAGAACTGTCCAAGGTATACCAGGCAGTTGCAGAGGTCTTGCCTCGCTATGACCTGGTTATTTTGGAGGGGGCCGGAGGTTTATGCGTACCCATCCTAAAGGATTTTTTTATGGCTGACTTGGCCCGGGAGCTGGGTTGTCCGGTACTGGTAGTCGCGCGTGGTTCCCTAGGGACCATTAATCATACCCTCCTGACTGTCCGGTATGCCCAGGCCCAGGGAGTTCCTGTTCTGGGGGTAATTATTAATGGCCTAAGTCCTGGAACTGACCAGGTGGAGAATCTCAATCCTTGGGTTATCAAAGAACTTTCTGGTGTTCCTTTGTTTGGGGTAGTCCCTTTCTCCCCCTCCATCGATGTGGATAAAAGAAAGATTGGTAACCTGGTTGAGCTCATGGAAGATTCTTTAAATTTCAATGGATTGGAGGAAGCAATCTTTGGAAAATTTGGAGATTTGGGATAAGGAATATGTATGGCACCCCTTTACTCAGATGCAACAATATCGTAATGAAGAGACGCCCATTATTGAAAGGGGAGAAGGGAGCTATCTCTTTGATACTAAAGGACGGAAATACCTTGACGGCATATCTTCTTTATGGGTCACTACCCACGGCCACTGTTGCCGGGAAATCAACGAAGCAATCCAGGCCCAGCTGAATAAAATCAGCCACTCTACCTTACTGGGTTTAGCCAATGTCCCCTCTATCCTGTTGGCCAAGAAACTGGTGGAAATTACCCCGCAAGGTTTAACCAAGGTGTTCTATTCCGATTCGGGGGCGACAGCCGTGGAAATCGCCCTCAAGATAGCCTTCCAGTACTGGTGCCAGGCCAGGGGGGAGGAAAATAAGGAAAAACAGAAATTTGTCTATCTGGATAATTCTTACCATGGCGACACCGTTGGTTCTGTCAGTGTGGGAGGTATTGATCTTTTTCATCGCTTATATAAACCACTTCTTTTTGACGGTTATAAAGTTCCTTCACCCTATTGTTACCGCTGTCCCATGGGTAAGGAGAAGGGCTCTTGCGGTATGGCCTGCCTGGAGCCACTGGAAGAACTTTTAGCCGCCAGGGGAAGGGAGATTGCTTCCCTCATTATCGAGCCACTGGTCCAGGGGGCGGCAGGCATGATTACCAGTCCACCAGGTTACTTAAAAAGGGTCAGAGAGATATGTACCAGCTATAATGTTTTGATGATTGCTGACGAGGTAGCTGTTGGCTTTGGTCGCACCGGTAAAATGTTTGCCTGTGAAGAAGAAGGAGTGTCTCCGGATATCATGTGCCTGGCCAAAGGAATAACGGGGGGATACCTACCTTTGGGAGCAACCCTCACCACCGATGAAATTTTTGAGGCCTTTTTGGGCTCCCACGAGGAGCAAAAGACTTTTTATCACGGACATACATATACTGGCAATCCTTTAGCCGGTGCTGCTGCTCTAGCCAATTTGGAAATTTTTGATAAAAAACAAGTCATTACGGGCCTTCAGCCCAAAATTGAATTATTAACCAAAGGGCTGGCAACTTTTTATGCTTTACCCTGGGTAGGAGAAATTCGGCAGAAGGGTATGATGATAGGAATAGAGCTGGTACAAAACAAGGCTGCCAAAGAACCATTCCCTTTTGCCCTGAATATCGGACACCGGGTGACCCTGGAAGCCAGAAAAAGAGGACTTATTACCAGGCCATTGGGGAACGTCATAGTTTTGATGCCCATTCTTTCAATGAGCGAAGAAGAATTAACGGAAGTTTTGGATATAACTTATACTTCCATTAAAACTGTTTGTGCAGATATTGTAGGAAAAGGTCTTATTACAGGGTAAATTTAAATCCCGCTTAACGGAGTGATTTTAAGTGTCATTATTACATAGGGGAGTCGGGAGAAAGAACTATAAAGCGTTAACACAACTGTACTTACAGTGCATCTGAAATAATTGAAGTTATGGTTGGTGATGAACCAGTATGGGCAATTCCAATATAAATTATTTAGCGGAGGAATTACTGGAAATCCAGGAAAAAGGACTCTTTCGCCAATTTAAAACTATTCAATCCCACTCCGGAGAATGGATTACCCTGGGGGGCAATAAACTGTTGAACCTTTGCTCTAACAACTACTTAGGCCTGGCCAATGATCCCAGGGTCAAAGAGGCAGCTGCAGCTGCCTTGGAAGTATATGGTTTTGGTGCTACTGCGTCAAGGCTTGTAGTGGGTAACTATGAACTTTATGATCAATTGGAAAAAGAAATCGCTCTATTTAAAGGAACGGAAGGGGCTCTAGTTTTCAATAGCGGTTATGCTGCCAACCTGGGTGTAATCCCGGTCCTAGTGGGACGGGAAGACATAGTCATCAGTGATAAGCTCAACCATGCCAGTATTGTTGATGGTATTATTTTGAGCAGGGCAGAACACCGGAGATATAAACACAGGGATTTAGTTTCCTTAGAGAATATTCTAAAAAACTGTGGTATGTATCGTAGGAAATTGATCATTACCGATACGGTATTTAGTATGGACGGTGACCTAGCCCCCCTTAAAGAAATAGTCCAACTGAAAGAGCAATATGGAGCCCTGTTGATGGTGGATGAGGCCCATGGAGGTGGTGTTTTTGGTTCTTCAGGAAGGGGTTTGGCAGAAGCAGCCGGAGTATCGGAAGCTATAGATATTAACATGGGTACCCTCAGTAAGGCCTTTGGCGGAGCCGGGGCTTATGTAGCAGGTAGTCGGGTGCTCATTGATTATTTAAGGAATAAAAGCAGGACTTTGATTTATACTACCGCCCTGCCCCCTGCAGTTATTGGCGGCCTTTTGGCAGCCTTAAGGATTATCCGGGATGAACCGTGGAGGCGGGAGAGGGTCCTGACCAAAGCTGCCATCCTCCGAAAAGCGCTAAAGGAGAAGGGTTTCAATACACTGGACAGCCAAAGCCAAATTATACCTATACTAATCGGGCCAGTTCAAAAAACTCTGGAATTCAGCCACCGGCTTTATGAAGAAAACCTGCTGGTATCCGCCATCAGACCTCCTACTGTTCCCGTTAATACAGCGAGGTTGCGGGTTACACTCATGGCTACTGTACGGGATGATGACCTGGAAATGGCCTTAACAAAACTGGTGCAGGTAGGTCGTCAATTAAGGATTATTTAAGGGAGACATTTATGAAAAGAAAACCTGCTGTAATTTTTTTGTCCGGATGGGCTTTGGGGCCGGGAGCTTGGTTTTTACAGGAAAAGTATTTTTCTGCAGATAGGGCTATCATGGTCAGCTACCACTCAGGGGTTGAGGAAGCTTCCAGGGATGGCCAAGGACCATCTTTATATGGGCTTAATGCCTTAAAAGCAATAAACCGGGAAACCGAAGACCCGATGGTATTAACAGGATGGTCTTTGGGGTCGTTGGTTGCTCTGGAATTGGCTCTGCTGATGCCTGAAAAAATAAAAGGCCTGGTTCTAATAGGGGGAACCAGCAGGTTTACTCAGGCTCCGGATTACCATGGCGGTTTGCCAAGGGTCTTGGTGGAAAGGATGAAAAAAAGCCTGACCAGAAATCCCGGTCAGACTTTGGAGAAGTTCTTTTCTTTGATGTTTACCTCCCAAGAGCGGGAGGAAGGGATTATGGAACAATTTCAAAAAGGATATTTGTCCCCGGGACAAAACTGGTCAGAAAAAGAATTGGCAGCGGGTCTTGATTTTTTGATTAATCAGGACCTCCGGGAGAAGCTCGGGAAAATTAAGGTGCCGTCCTTGATTATTCACGGAGATAGAGATGAGATTTGTCCTCCTGCAGCGGCTTGCTACCTCCATGCTCAACTAAAGAACGCCCAACTTCTTATGTTGCCGGGATGTGGCCATGTACCATTCTTAAGCAAGGCAGAGGTTTTCAATGAAATAGTTAGGAGGTGGCTTGATGACCTTCATTGAAAAAGAACAAATTAGGAAGAATTTTTGCAGGGGTGCGTCAACCTATGACCAATACGCCAAAGTTCAGAAAAAAATGGCCCAGGAACTCAGCAATAAAATAACGGCAGTGGGAAAAGAATTTAGGGAAATCTTAGAAATAGGTTGCGGGACTGGTTTTCTGACCGAACTTTTGGCCAAGGAATTCCCTCGAGCCAATATTCTAGCCTTAGATATATCCCCCCGGATGATTGAGGTGGCCCAAAAAAAATTATCATCGTACCCTAACATAACTTACCTGGTAGAGGACGGCGAAAATCTATGTATTAATGGTTCCTTTGACTTGATTGTCTCCAATGCGGTTTTCCAATGGTTTAATAATTATCTTCAACCCTTTGCCCTTTATCATAAAAACCTAAAAGAAGATGGTTGCTTTATTTTTAGTACCCTTGGGGAGCAGACATTCAGGGAACTTGGTCAGGCTCTTTCTTTCCTGGGATTGGAATCTCCCAAAGAAGCCTTAATAAATGCCGGGGAATTGGGGCGAATTTTAACAACCTGCGGATTTGCCAAGTGGACAGTTGAGGAGCAGCTTTTAAAAGATTATCACGCGTCAGCCAGGGAATTACTGGTCGGAATCAAAAAAATCGGTGCCCAAAGTCATTGTTTTAGTGCCCGGGGTTTTTGCCTAAAGGGAGGAGATATTTTTAAATTGGCTGTTTTTTTAAATTCCCGGTATCGTGAGGGAAAAGGGGTTTATATAACTTATCAGGTTCTATACGGATTTGCCCAGAAGAGTCGGCAAACTAATTGAGAAGTTTACATCTAGACAACACATGCAGCTAACGCGGCACCACCAGAAGGATGAAATTTGGCTAATGGTAACTTCCTTAATGGATTTACCTTCTTTACTAGTTAGCATAGAAGATGATTTTGAAAGTGAACGGGGCGGAGTTCGGCTACCGCCCCATGCTGAACGGGATAAAGTTTTAGGTTTAAGTGGGATGACATTACCATTAACGATAAGAAGAGGTTGCCCGTCTTCGAACAAGAAATTCCTACAGTCTGGCATTAGGGCTTGATGTAGGCATAACCTTGAGTTTGTTTTCTGACGATTTCCGTTATGCCAGCCGGCACAACTGTTATAAAGTCTGGGAGGTTTTCCTCGACGATAGAATGATTTTTGAGAGCGTTCCGACAGACTACAAAGTTCACTCCCGCCTCCGATAACTTTTTCATTTGGTCCAACAACGATCCATTACCTATCCCACAGCTTGCCTTCTGACCGCCATCTTCCGCCAGGAGACACCTATTCCCCAAAACAGAAACCGCCTCGCCGTTGGCCAATACTTCGATGTCAGCACTGCCTTGTCCAATATCATTCAAAAAATTAGTGATGTTCACGAGAACCATTTGCCATCTGGTAGATTCGTTAACGTGGAACAGGACTTTTAAAGTATTCATTCTAACACCTTCAATCGTTAGATTTAATAACAAGAAGACAATTAGCGAATTGGCTTTACCTTAAAAGGAAACGGATCTACTTCTGTTCTTCTTGCCATTGCAGTTGCATGTAATTATACATGTCAAATTATGTTATACAATTATACTGACTTAACTTGACCTAGTCAAGAGGGACTGACTCAAAAGTGTGATCTGCAAAACTTTCAGGTATGAAACCTCTGTCTTTAAAAGTACAAAATGACAAAAACCTCCTCAGGTTTAAACAAAACAAAAATTTATTTATGCAATTTCTTATTTATTTAACTCTTTGCACTTATAAAAAATTCCTTCATGAAGATAATAATTTATGATTGGTAAGAGATAAGAAGAAATTAAACGATTGAAAGATATAATTCTATATTAGGGGGATCTCAGATGTTCCGGGAAAACAAAGACCATTTACAAGAGCAACTTTTCAATAGTCGCTCAACTATGGATGCAAAAACATTGCAGAGACTGCAGAATACATGGTCACCCATCATGTATTTTGCAAAATAAAGAAAACAGTCATATACAACTAAAAATGAAGGGAGTGAACAGCCTGAGTTTCTGGCATGTTCACCGAAAAAAACTGTTAGGTGTAGGGTAACTCCTATTCTCATAAGTTTGCGGTATGGCAGCAGTACACGTTGTGAAAGGCTGCTGAACGATCGAGGCAAGGGTAACACCCTTCCCGGGCAGGACGTATACCGAAAGGTAGACGGCGGTTTATCTGTAAAGGTAGGCCACCCGGAACATAGATGCGAGTTTATGGCCCAGCAGTTGAATCCTGTGACACTGCCACCCATTAGTCGAATGGGTGAAAAACCTATTTAAAACATCCATTGATAGATTTTGATAGGTTTTAGAAACCAGGGCACCGTGACAAAACTAACCTACGATGAAATATTTAAAGACCTGGTGAAATCCGCCTATGAGGGCAAGTTGGATGAAGGCTTTGAGAAGCTGAAAAACCGGGGAGACGGGGATGTGGATCAATACATCCGTTATGCCACCGGGGGTGGTGACCCGGGGAGGGTTGTCTTTAAAGTAAAAGAGTGCAGCTGTGGCTGCGAGGAAGAAGGCTGCCAGGTTTCCTGCCTGATGGAAGCCATTGAAAGAGACGAGCACGGCAATGTGGTCATTAACGGCAGCATCTGTTCAGACTGTGGCCTGTGCATCGATGTCTGCAAACACGACTGCATAGTGGATAAAAAGGAATTCATCCCCCTGGTGGAGGTGTTAAAAAACCGTAAAGTACCGGTGTACGCCATCATTGCTCCCGCTTTTATCGGGCAGTTTGGTCCGGAAGTGACACCCGGCAAAGTAAGGGCGGCTCTCAAAAAGTTGGGGTTTTACGGCATGGTGGAAGTAGCTTTGTTTGCGGATATTTTAACTTTCCGGGAAGCCCTGGAATTTGATGCCCATGTACACAAGGAGGGGGACTTTGTGCTGACCAGTATGTGCTGTCCCATGTGGGTGTCTATGGTGAAGAAGGTCTACAGCAAGCTGGCGCCCCATGTTACCCCTTCGGTATCCCCCATGGTGGCCTGTGGTCGTGGTGTTAAAAAGCTGCGTCCAGATGCCAAGGTGGTCTTTATCGGGCCCTGTATCGCAAAAAAAGCCGAGGCCAAGGAACCGGACGTGCGGGACGCTGTGGATGTGGTGATTACCTTTAAGGAATTAAAGCAAATCTTTGACGCGGTGGGCATTAACCCGGCGGAAATGGAGGGGGATGAAAAGGAGCATTCCTCCACCGGCGGCAGAATTTATGCCCGGACCGGCGGTGTCAGCAAGGCGGTTGCCGATACCTTAAAAAGGATCAGACCGGAAAAGGAAATTCAAATTAAGTCGGTGCAAGCCCACGGGGTAAAGGAATGCCGGCAGATGCTGCAGGATGCCCTGGATGGCCGGATTAACGCCAATTTTTACGAAGGCATGGGCTGTGTTGGAGGCTGTGTGGGCGGCCCCCACGTTTTAATTGACCCCGGACAGGGAACGGAACTGGTAAACCGATACGGGGAAGAGGCATCCAGTTTGACGCCGGCGGATAACAGGTACGTATTAGCCCTGCTAAAAAGTTTAGGTTTTGAGGAAATTGAGGACTTGTTTGATGAGGAAAAAGCAAAAATATTCAGCAGAAGCTTCTATGACAAACCAACTGAGAGGTAAGAACATAGTAAGGGTCCAGACCCCTAAAAACAAAAGGCTGTTGCCAGCATCCAGGAGACTAGGCAACAGCCTGGTTTTACTTAGTGTTTTTGATCTCTAAGATAATTTAAAATCTTGGCGAACTGAATGTTCACCAGCTCATTGACTGGCACCCCGGTCTCCTGGGAACGCTTCTCTATTACATGAATTTGATTACGCAGAAATTCGTAAATGATGTATCCCGCAACATTCTCCGGAGTTGTGCCCTTTTCTTCAGCGTAATCCTCAAGCAGTTTCATGGTTTCCTCGGAAAGATTAAGTTCAAACTCTTTATTTTCTTCCATTTGATACACCCTTTCAAAATTTTTGACTTTCTTCTTTGTAAATAATTCTCTGTTTTTTAGTATGTCCCTTCAGAAAAGCAAAAAGTATTTTTGAGTTACCTTTTTAGTTTTATGCAAAAAAATGAGCCTACTATTGTGTTTGGCAAGAGAAAAATAACGAATTCGGCAATTAAAAAGTATATAATAAAAATACAAACATTTATATATATCAATCCGGAGGTCACGGTGACAAACATTGTTCAAGAAGAAGTTCGGCAGTATATCCGGGAACTTCTGCCGCCGCGGGATGAACTTTTTTATGAAATGGAACAGGAAGCAAGGGAGAAGATGATACCCATTGTAGAACCTGAAGTTGGACATCTCTTGTACTGGTTGGCTACCACCAAAAAGAGCAGAAGAGTATTGGAGATTGGAACCGCCATCGGGTATTCCACCCTCTGGATTGCCAAAGCAGTGTTACCCCTGGAAGGAGAGATTACCACCCTGGAGATTAACGCTCCGAGGGCCGAGGCTGCCCGCAGGTACTTTAAAAAAGCCGGAGTGGAAGAAAAAATAAAGCTGGTATTCGGTGATGCCAGGGAATTGCTTTATGAGCAAACCGGTCCATTCGACTTTATTTTCCTTGATGCTGCAAAGGGAAAATATGTGGAATTTTTGGATAAATGCGTTGATTTGTTGCAACCGGGGGGCATTCTTGTGGCAGAGGATGTGTTTATGAGGGGAATGGTGATATCCGGGGAGATTGATAAGAGACGAAACAAAACAGCGGTAGCCCGTTTAAGAAGTTATCTTGAGCAGGTGATGGAACATAAAAGCATAGAAACCATTATCCTGCCGGTGGGAGATGGCATAACAATCAGCACCAAAAAGGATGATTTGTCATCAATGTCACCACCTTTTTTATGAAGAAGGAGTAACAAGCGCATGCGCCGATACAATTAACCCGTGATCCGCAATGATAAACTACATGTCGTAACGGTCTTTGGGACAAATTATCTCCTAATTTTATAATAAAAATAATAAAAACAGAAGCTCCTTAATGCCAAAAGTTCGTGTAGCAAATCTAAATAAAAACATGGTATAATCTAATTCATACGCTATAGGTTATCTGTCAGAGGCGTGTTCAGGTGACATAATATGCTATTTTGCCCGTCTATTTTATATTGATTAGTTGACTATAATTGTCTATAATTACCTTTGTATAATTGTCGAATTATATAGAATTTGCATAATTTATTTTGGAAGGAGTGAGGAGGCAGTTGGGCTATCACCCCCGGGAGGACAAGCCCTAACGAATTGCTAACAAACTTCTTATTTATCAAGGGCGGATTTTTGTATCTCCTCAGGCCGACTTACAGCAAAGGGTGATAAAAACAGAGCCACTGCCCTGGCTGTAGTTCTTGAAGAGATACCCAAAATTATTTTAATCAAGGAGGTATGTTAACTTGTTGCTGACGGTATTTGTTTATGCTTCAATCCTTGCTTTCATCGGTCTCTCACTTTACAAGGCCCACCAGTATGCCAAGATGCCCATGCATGGTCGCTGGGAACTGTATCCGGTTCCCAAGGAGCCCGGCGAAAAGGGACATTACGGCGGTTCCTACTACGAAGATTTGGAATGGTGGAACAAGCCCAGAGAAGTCTCTCATTCCGGCGAAGTTATTGATATGTTAAAAGAAATGCTTTTCATCAAAAACCTGTTTATTAACCAAAGACAGCAGTGGTGG
>JAJZTU010000111.1 GCA_021848765.1 Bacillota bacterium | reverse complement strand
AAATGCTTGGCTGCAGGTATGGCCCCAACATCCATAGTGTTCCTGGTAAAGGTCTCAAAGGTGCGGATACCCCGTTCACAGAGTATCACCTGGTGATTTCCCGCGGCCAGAATATATTCTGCTGCCATAATCCACTCCTCAAGTGTGGCAGATAGGCCCCTTTTCAGGAGGACAGGCTTATCAACAGTCCCAACTTCCTTTAGCAGTGCGAAGTTCTGCATATTCCTGCTGCCGATTTGGATGATATCAGCATAGTGATAGACTGTCTCTAAATCTCTGGTATCCATGACCTCGGTAACTACCGGGAGCCCGGTAACTTCCCGGGCGGAGGCCAGCATTTTCAACCCGTCTTCTGCCAGCCCCTGAAAGGCATAGGGTGAAGTCCTGGGTTTAAAAGCCCCTCCCCTTAAAATCCTGGCCCCGATTCTCTTCATGGCTACCGCCAAATCTACAATTTGTTTCTCACTCTCCACCGCACAGGGCCCGGCCATGACCACCAACTCTTTTCCGCCAATGGTCACTCCCTTGACTTCCACCAATGTGGTTTGCTCTTCTCCCTGTCTGGCTGCAAGCTTATATCCCATAGGCTTGTGCCCCCTATCTCTGAATCAATTGACCCTTTTCAGATCAAGCTAACTATCCAAGGCCCTTCTCAGGGACCCGACGAAGTCCCGCACCTGGGCGAGCCCTTCGGCTCCCGTACCCACTTTGGCCAAAAGGCTCACTATCGCGCTGCCCACCACTACCCCGTCACACCGGCTTTTAAGTGTTTGCACCTGCTCCGGAGTGGAAATTCCAAAGCCCACTGCTATGGGCAGGGTAGTCACTTCCCGTACCCTGGCCAAAAATTCACTAATATTATTCGACAATCCGGTGCGCATTCCTGTCACACCGGTGAGAGAAACACAGTAGACAAACCCGCGCGCCAGGGCACAGATCTTCTTAATCCTCTCCCCCGTAGAAGTTGGCGCCACCAATGGCAGCAGGGCAATCCGGTGTTCCCGGGCTGCTTCCTCCACCAAAACCCATTCCTCCACCGGTAAGTCCGGGATAATCAAACCATTCACCCCTACTGCATAGGCTTTGCTCATAAAGCGCTCCACCCCATATTGGAGGATTGGGTTGACATAGGTCATCAATACCAGGGGCGCCTTGGTCTGAGGGCGCAATCTGGATACCAGGGCCAGAATTCCCTCTAAGGTAGTCCCGGCCTTGAGGGCCCGCTGGGAGGCCTGTTGGATTACCGGGCCGTCGGCCAGGGGGTCTGAATAAGGTATCCCCAGTTCGATCACATCAGCCCCTGCTCCGGACAGGCTGAGGACGATTTTTTCCGTCGCATCCAGGGAAGGGTCTCCGGCGGTAACGTAGGCAATCAGAGCTTTTTTGCCCTGTTCACGAAGAGTGTCAAAAGTTTTCTGCAGAAGTTCTTCCCCAAGTCCCTCTGTAGGCAGCGGTGTATTACTGTATTGGACGCTCATCTACTCCACCCCCAATGCCCGGGCCAAAGTATGGACATCCTTGTCCCCTCTGCCGGACAGGCATATCACTATTATTTGGTCCCGTTCCAGCTTCGGCGCCAGCTTAATGGCCTGGGCCACCGCATGGGCGCTCTCCAGCGCCGGGATAATCCCGTCGGTACGGCACAGCACCTGCACAGCCTCCAGGGCCTCGGCATCGGTAATGGCTTCATACTGTACCCGGCCGCTTTCTTTTAGATAGCAGTGCTCCGGGCCTACTCCCGGGTAATCCAGGCCCGCCGAAATGGAATGGGCCTCCAAAACCTGACCGTCCTGGTCCTGAAGCAGGTAGCTCATGGAACCGTGGAGCACTCCCCGGGTGCCTTTACTCAGAGTAGCAGCGTGTTTCTCAGTATCCAGCCCATAACCGGCCGCCTCAACTCCAACTAGTTTAACCTCATCCTTTAGAAAAGGGTAAAACATCCCCATAGAATTGCTGCCTCCGCCCACACAGGCTACCACCACATCGGGCAGGCGGCCTTCCTGGGCCAGAATCTGCTGCCTGGTCTCCTGCCCGATGACGGATTGGAAATCCCGCACCATCACGGGCCAGGGATGGGGTCCCGCCGCAGTTCCAAAGATATAAAAAGTATCCTCCACATAGGTTACCCACTGGCGCATGGCTTCGTTACAGGCATCCTTCAAAGTACAACTTCCGGAGGTAACCGGCTCTACTTTGGCTCCCAGCAGTTTCATCCGGAACACATTGAGTTCCTGGCGCTTGATGTCCTCAGAGCCCATGTATACAGTACATTCCATGCCAAAGAGGGCGGCAGCGGTAGCAGTGGCTACCCCGTGCTGGCCGGCTCCGGTCTCGGCAATTACTTTCTTCTTGCCCATACGTTTGGCCAGAAGCGCCTGACCGATAGTGTTGTTAATCTTATGCGCTCCGGTGTGGTTGAGGTCCTCCCGCTTCAAGTAAATCTTGGCCCCACCACAGCGCTCACTGAGTCCCTCGGCAAAATACAGGGGATTCTCCCGTCCCACATACTGCCGGAGATAATAGTCCAGCTCCTCCTGGAAGGAAGGGTCATTTTTGGCTTGGTTGTAGGCCTTCTCCACTTCAATCAGGGCGGGCATCAGGGTCTCCGGGACAAACCTTCCTCCGAAAACACCGAAATGTCCCCGCTCATCGGGTAATTGAATATCTACAGAATTTCGCAATTTATCCATTCCCATACCTCCTCACCCGGCTAATAAATTTCTGGATTTTAGCTAAATCCTTTGCCCCGTGTGTTTCCACTCCACTGCTGACATCCACCCCATAGGGTTCAGCCTCAGTTAGAGCCTGGTGCACATTGTCCGGGTTAAGTCCTCCTGCCACGATGATGTGACCGTATTTTGCCGCCTCCCTGGCCAAATGCCAGGGAAAGGTCTGCCCGGTCCCCCCCGGTTGACCCGGGATAAAGGTATCCAACAAAAATCCCCGCACCTGATATTGGGCCATTTGCTCCAGGTCACCCGCGACCGCAACCCGGATAGCCTTAAGCACCGGCCGCTTCACCTCCCGGCAGTAATCCGGTGACTCCGAGCCGTGCAGTTGGACCACATCCAATCCACAGTAGTCCGCAACTTGGCCCACAGTGGAGAGGTCCTCATTGACAAAAACCCCTACCGTGGTGACAAAAGGAGGTAATTTCCTGATAATTTCCCGGGCAGCCTCCGGAGCCAGCCTCCTGCGGCTTTCCGCAAAGACAAATCCCAGGGCGTCAGCCCCTGCTTCCACCGCCCCCAGAGCTATGTCCGGGCTGGTGATGCCGCATATTTTTACCCTGGCCACCTAACCCACCACCTTGGTTGCCAGCCGGTTAGCTAATAAATAGTGTACCTGGGCGGCTATATCCGGTTTGCGCATTAGGGATTCACCCACCAGCATGGCATCCACCCCGTTCTCCAAAAGACGAAGCACATCCTCCCTGGTGTTGATGCCGCTTTCGCTAACCACAATTATCCCGGGATCACTAATCAGGTTTTTCAGCTTAAAAGTAGTATTCAGGTCTGTCTTAAACACCCTCAGGTCACGATTGTTAATACCGATTATTTTAGCTCCGGCCACCAGGGCTTTGGCCAGTTCGGCCCCGGTATGCACCTCTACCAGGCATTCCAGCCCCAGTTCCCGGGCGAGTAGTTGAAAGTTCACCAGTTCACCGATTTCCAGGATTCCGGCAATCAGCAGGATAGCATCTGCCCCCAGGAATCTGGCCTGGTAGATTTGATAAGCATCTATAATAAAGTCTTTGCGCAGCAGCGGTATGTCAGTTACCTCCCTGACCCGGCGCAAATACTCCGGGCTGCCCTGAAAAAACTTTTCATCAGTGAGGACGGAAATAGCTGCCGCACCTGATTCGGTATAAACCTTGGCAATAGCAACAGGGTCAAAGTCCTCCCGGATCACTCCTTTGGAGGGTGAAGCTTTTTTAATTTCCGCAATCAGCGCGACTTCCCCGGGCTTTCGCAAAGCCCCGCCCAGGGATCTGGCAGGAGGAAGTTTGCTGATCTCCTCCTTAAGCCTCTCCAGGGGCGCCGCCTCCCGGTGGGCTGCCACCTCAGTGCGCTTATGCCCTACAATGGTTTCCAGAATATTGCTCATCCCGGCTCATCTCCCCTCCGGCTATTTAATATGGCTGCTGTTCTTTATGATACTGCTATCTATAGGTACTGTTATTTAGGCCGTGGTTATTTATCTGTTGTCGTAGCTGCTTTTATTATGCCACTGTTCCGGAGAACTGTACCAGTTCCTCCAGTTTCCCCAGGGCCGCACCTGAATCTATACTTTTGGCCGCGAGGTCCAGGCCCTCTTCTATATTCCCGGCCCGGTTTCCGGCCATCAACCCCAAGGCCGCATTAATCAAAACTACGTCCCGGCAGGGACCTTTTGCCCCTTGCAGTACCTGTTTCGTAATCCGGGCATTATCCTCAGCTGACCCCCCGGCCAGCGCGGCTGTCTGAGCTTTGTGCAACCCGTATTCCACCGGATCAACATAGAAGGTTCGTACATCGCCACTAACGGTCTGGGTCACTTTGCTGGGTCCGGAAAGGGCTACCTCATCCAGCCCCTGATCCCCGTGGACCACATAGGCCTGCCGGGTGCCTAACCTGGCCAGTACCTGGGCTAAGGTCTCAGTGAGGTTGGGGTCAAATACTCCCAACACCTGGACCTGGGCTTTTGCCGGGTTGGTCAAGGGCCCCAGGATATTGAAAATGGTGCGGATACCCAGTTCCTTTCTTGGTCCTGCCGCATATTTCATAGCCCCGTGCAGAGCGGGTGCAAACAGAAAGCCTATCCCGATTTCATCCAGGCAGCGGCCCACCTGTTCCGGATTGAGACTCAGCTTAACTCCCAGAGCCTCCAGGACATCGGCGCTGCCGCTGCGGCTGGACACCGAACGGTTGCCGTGTTTGGCCACCGGTAAACCCGCCCCGGCCAGTACAAAGGCCACAGTTGTGGAAATGTTGAAGGTCTGAGCGCCGTCTCCGCCGGTCCCGCAAGTGTCCACCACCAGAGGATGCCTGGTATGTATGGGAGTGGCTTTGTCCCGCATCACCTGGGCACAACCGGCAATCTCCTCAGGAGTCTCTCCCTTCATCCGGAGCGCGGTGATAAAAGCCGCAATCTGGGCATCTGTAGCCTGCCCGCTCATTATCTCGTCCATGGCCCCACTGGCTTCAGCCTGGGAAAGGTTTTCCCCTGCAATTACTTTAGAAATAGCTTCTTTAACTCTGCTCATGCTAATCTCTCCTTCTCATCTCAACCCGGGCAGGATTTTAGCCCTATTTGACACCTCTTTAGTTTTAGGCTTAAAAAGTTTGCTTAGTTTAGGCTTAAGAAATTCCGCAGCATTTCCTTGCCATGCTCGGTTAAAATCGACTCCGGGTGAAACTGGACCCCTTCTACCTGGTACTCCTTATGCCTCAGTCCCATGATTTCCCCTTCTTCCGTCTCAGCGCTGATTTCAAAACAATCCGGCAGGCTCTCCTTCTCCACAATCAAAGAATGATACCGGGTTGCCGTAAAGGGGGAAGGAAGGCCCTTAAAGATAGTTTTGCCATCGTGGTAGATAGGTGAGGTTTTGCCATGCATCAGCCGCCCGGCCCGGATAACCTTCCCGCCGAAACTCTGACCGATGGACTGGTGGCCCAGGCAAACCCCCAGGATGGGAATTTTACCGGCAAACTTCTCGATAACCTGGAGAGAAATCCCCGCTTCATTAGGGGTACAGGGTCCCGGGGAAATTACAATATGCTTGGGTGCCAGTTCCTCAATTTCGGCACAAGTCAGCTTATCATTGCGTAGGACTTTAATCTCCTCCCCTAACTCCCCCAGGTACTGTACCAGGTTGAAGGTAAAAGAATCATAGTTATCAATCATGAGAATCACAGCGGTCCCTCCTTGTTTAGGCTAAGGCCTTCCCCCTCTCCTGCAGCTGCAGGGTCTTCAGGAGGGCCATGGCTTTGTTAACCGTTTCCTGGTATTCCGTCTCCGGCACAGAATCGGCGACGATTCCGGCTCCGGCCTGGACATATACTTGACCGTTGCTAACCACGATGGTCCTGATGGTAATACAGGTATCCATATTCCCGGTAAAACTCAGGTATCCGATGGCCCCGGCATAAGCACCCCGGTGGTGAGGTTCCAACTCGTCAATAATTTCCATCGCCCTGATCTTCGGCGCTCCGGAAACCGTCCCTGCGGGAAAACAGGCCTGAAGGGCATCAAATTGGCTTTGGTCATCCCGCAGTCTTCCCTCCACCTGGGTCACAATGTGCATCACATGGGAATAGCGCTCTATCTTCATAAACTCAGTGAGCCCTACGGAACCGTATTCACAAACCCGGCCCAGGTCGTTGCGCCCCAAATCCACCAGCATCAGGTGTTCAGCCTTTTCCTTCTCGTCAGCCAGCAGTTCAGCCGCCAGGGCCTCATCCTCCCTGCTGTTTTTGCCCCGGGGCCGGGTACCGGCTATGGGCCTGGTCTCCACCCGGCCGTCTTCCACCCTTACTAACATTTCCGGAGAGGAACCGATGATATTAGTATCCCCCAAATCCAAAAAGTACAGGTAGGGTGCGGGGTTTATCGTCCGCAGGGACCGGTAGATATCAAAGGGCGAAGCTTCCAACGGAGCCTGAAACCTCTGGGACAGGACCACCTGGAAAATGTCTCCGGCCCGGATGTACTCTTTGGCACGCTCCACCTTAGCCATGAATTCCTCCCTGGTCAGGTTGGAGGTTACGCAGGAGTCTTGATTTAGCTCCGGCACCGGCCCTGTCCCCGGTGTCATGCCGGCGGCCATCCCCAGGTGACCGTTGCCGGGGTTGGGTTGGGCTAACAACACCATAATCCGGTTGATATTTTCAATGGCCTTCCGGTAGGATAGCTCCGGATTTTGGCCTACCCTTGAATTATACACTATTTTCAGCTTGTGTTTCACATGGTCAAAAATCAGGACCAGTTTGGTGAAGACAAAATGGCAATCAGGAAGTTCCAGGTCATCCTCTCCACTTCTGGGCAGTTCCTCCCAGGTGCGGATTAAATCATAGCCAAAATACCCGACAGCACCCCCGTAAAACCTTGGCAAATCCTCCAGCACGGGCGCCCTGAACCCGGCCATCAACTCCTCCAGGATTGCCAGGGGCTTTCCCGTTACCCGTTCTTCCCTTCCCTCCCGGATGATGACTCCTTCCCCATTTTTAGCCTCGAAACTGAGGAAAGGCTCCAGGCCGATAAAGGAATACCTGGCCAGGTGTTCGCCACCCTCCACACTCTCCAGCAGGTAGCTCTCCTTACGGTTCCCCACCTTTTTGAAAATAGAGATAGGGGTTTCCATATCCACCAGGACCTCCTGATAAACGGGAACGATATTATATTCTTTACTCAGTTCCACATACTCTTGCAAACCGGGAAACAGCACGGTTTTATCCTCCTCCCTGAGGGTTGAGGGAAGCTGAAATGAGCACAAAAAAACCCAGCACTCAAATGAGGACTGGATTATACCCGAACTCTGGGTTCCACGTCTCATCTCAGCTCATCTCAACTCTTCTCAACTCTTCTCATCTTTTTCAGTTGTGGTGGGAACTTAGTTGCCTGCAAACACTTAACTCGTCAAATTGTTATGTATACTTTATCATGGGACATAGTTCCCTGTCAACAATTTCTATGTTAAAGCTTTACTAATCCTGTTTCATATCCGGTCTCAGCCGCACAGCTTCCCGCAGGTAAATATGCTTGATTTCCCGCTGACCTTTGGTAGTATTGGCATGGATGAGAATCCTGATGACCATGGGCATGCTCCCGGGCACATTAATCTCAGTACAACACAGCAGGGGAACCCAGGTTAAGCCAAGTTCCCTGGCTGCCCAAGCCGGAAATTCCGCATTTAAGTCCGGGGTTACCGTAAAAAATATACTGGCCATATCCTCAGAGACTAACTCATTTTCCCGTAGCATTTCGCCCAGCAGTTCTTTGGTAGCCGAAGTAATGGCCTCTTTGGTGTTTTCCGTAATATTGATTGCCCCGCGAACGCCTCTGACTACTTGCTGATTCATCGCCTAAACAGCCTCCATTCCTAATCTGTCAGTTGCAAGTCCGGCGGTAGTGGTGGCTGGCTGAGTGATTTTTGGGTGACTGATAGCCTATACGCTGGGTACGGCCCGGTGGCCTAAGCCTATGGCCACCTCATCCAGGTGTAAAAGCCCAATGCCAAAGAAAACTGCTACACTGATATGGTCCTGTTTGCGGGCAATCCCGATTTTCCCCCCGATATTCAACCCGATGGCTTTGTTGATTATTTGGGAAAGAGCCTCCCGGGTGGCTCCGGCAACGGCACCCTCATCGGCATGGGTATCTTTGATTACCCCTTCACGTTTAGCCGCGACCACCGCCCGTTCCACAACTTTGTTCACCGAGGAAATAAACTCACCACCATAATCTACAGCAGCAGTCTTAATTCCCTCTTGAGCATAGGCGGATTTTAGACTCTTTTCTTCTTCCCTGTCTTCGCTAAGGGCCATTCTGATAGCCACCCCGGCTATTTTTTTACTACCTGAATGCATGCTTGTCACCTCGCAATACACAAAAAAACAAAGCACTCCCTGACGGAGTGCAGACACAACTTGACCTCTTGCCCTACCATCCTACCGTCTTGCAGATACCCATAATTATAAACCACGTCCTGCTAATAGGCAAGCCTAATTCCGGACAGTTTTGAGCCGGACCGGTTCTAAATACTTAACATCTCCCTTTAACAGCAGCGTACTTCCCTCCCTGGGGTTAACTATTCCGGGGGTGGTATTCAAAACTTGCACCTCGGCTTCCCTGGCGAAGGAACTGCCGTCCAGAGAAATTTGGTCTCCCGGCCTTACTTTAAGCGTGACATCTTTCTGAAGAAAATTGGCCCGTTCGACGCCATTGACCAGTATCTTGATACCTGTAGTAGAAAAATAATTGACCAAGCGCAGGGTGATTACCCCTGCGGTATCACTTCCTATGCCTGCTGCTTGGCCTGCCCCCTCCGGAGAAGCGCTTTCACCTGCTCCAAACCCTGCGGCTGCAGTTCTGGTCTGCTCCTCCAAAAGGCTGCTTACCTTAAACTCTCTTTCAATAGGATCCTGGCTGTTAGCAGCCTGGACTACGGCCAGGAGCATAGCCCCTAAAAGGAGGGCCTTAACCAGAAGGGCCTCAACTCCACTAATCCTCTTCCAGATGCCTTGGGAAGGCTTGTAAAGTTTATTAAAGCTATTCAAAATCACCATCCCCCCTCGCATTTCTATTACTATGAGGGAACTTAGTTAAGTATTCTTGTCAGATGCTTTCCGCACGCTTAAGACGGATTTAGGTTATGCGATCGGTGCACCATCAACTGGCCAATCGTACCAAGGCACATTTGAATTCATTGATTTTTATTCCTAAAAAAGGTATAGTATTAATGTGAGATTCTGGATTGCGAGGTGCCAGATTATGAATAATGATGAATTTCAGAAGTTGGTTTTAGAAAAGCTTTCAGCAATGGAAACAAGGCAGAATGAAATATATCAGGTTGTGAGGGCTATTGAACATTCAAACAATGTGGGTAAAGCAGAACTTGACGACCACAACATAAGAATTGCTAAGAATGAAGTCACTCTTAAAAAGGTTGCAAGGGTGATAGATGAGGAACTTAATAAAGCTTCAAATTTATAAAATAGATTCGGGAATAGAGGTAATGGCATATTTATGCCCCGCAATCTGTGACAGTAAATATTTAAGAGGTACATGAATCAAAATCTTCCGAGCGAAAAAGTGCCATAAAACCTTGATATTCAAGGCTTTGTGGCACTTTTTTCGGTATGTTGCTACTCAGCCGGGCATCACGCTGAATCCTCCCGTCTTATTCTCGTTTATTATGAAGGAGAGGAGTCCATTACACTCCTTTCCGCTGCAGCCTTACCGGCTGCAAACCCTGTTGACCAGGCTATCTGCAGGTTAAAGCCGCCGGTAAATCCGTGGACGTCCAGTATTTCTCCTGCAAAATACAGGCCTG
>JAJZTU010000110.1 GCA_021848765.1 Bacillota bacterium | reverse complement strand
CGCTGCTACCGGCCTGTCCATACCCTCCAGAACCTCTGCCCCCTTACGGTAGGCAACAACCTTGAAACTGTTCTCCCCTTTGACCTCCAGGAGGGTAGCCAATTCCCTGAACGCCCAGGCAATCTCGAAATTATGCATATTCTACCCCGCTCCTTTTGGTTATCATTTTTTCCCGGTAAAAACAATCTATTCATAAACCGGGTATGCAATTCAACGGCCTAAAAAATAAAAAAGTATCCGGATTGAATACTTTTTTATAAAAAATGCTTGACAATATAAGCCCTGCGGTGTGCCCGCAAGTCACATCTATTTTTGCAGATTTTCGCCGGCTTGGGTTATCTTAACCAGGTTGTCATAGTCCTCCTGCAGTTTCCTTAACTCATCGGCAATATTTAACGCAGCCAGCACAGCGATTTGCACATTGGACAACCGGTGGTTACGGTCCGCTATCTGGCGCATTTTTTTATCTACATACCCTGCTATCAGCCTAATGTTCTCAGGGGATTCCTGGCCTTTAACACTGTACGACTCTCCGAAAATCTCCACCTTCACCTTAGTCAACTCTCCTTTGGTACCGGGTTCGCCCTTGAACCTGTTCCTCTCGTTCATAGCAGTTCCCCCTAAAATTTTGATAGCTTCTTCTGAGATTAAATACCTATTCTCGCAACAGTTTAAAAATCCTGCCGGTTTTTATCGAATAGTAGAAATAGAGAGGGGAGATTTTCATCTCCCCTCTCACAGCTCCCTCGATATGCCCTGTCTCTTGAGTTAGCATTTCTCTGACAGCGGCTTTAGTTTTTTTCACCAATCCCGTAGCTCCAGGAATACTATTATAATGTTAAAACTTAGCGACGGAGGGATGGCCTGTGATGCCCCTGAAGGACACAGTCAAAGCAATAGTAGTCTCCATGAGTATGCTTAGTTTCCTCGTATTCCCAACCGGCTGCGCAGCACAGAATCAGAGTCAGGGCACGGGATCACCACCTGTACAGGCATCTGCTAACCAAAATTCAGTCAAGCAGCCTGACCGGGATACCAATGAAACAACTTCGAAAAAAAAACCTGTACAAACACCTGGTCAGGCAGTTGCTGACCCTAAACAAGCGGATGCCCCAAAGATTCCACATAGTGCCAAGGACAATTCGAAATGCCTGAACTGCCATAAGGACGGAATCAAAGGAGCTCAGAAGACACCCCATCCCGAGCGAGTTAAATGTCTCGATTGCCATACTAAGTAGCCATCTGCAAGCTGTGATAAATCTCATCCACTACCTCAACTCAGCCCCAAGTTCCCGGGCCAAAGCATCAGCAATTCCCTGCTGCAGGCTATTTACCTCGTCATCGGTCAGGGTCCGGTCCTGGGCCTGGTAGCGCATAGACAAGGCCAAGCTCTTATAACCTGCCTCAATCTGTTTGCCGCGGAACACATCAAAGAGGCTGACCTCCCTGAGGAGTTCCCCACCGTTTGCCACAATTACCTCCCTTACCCGTTCAGCAGTAACCCCTTCCTGGACTACAACGGCTAAATCCCGCTCCACTCCGGGGAATTTGGGCAGGGACTCATAGCGTTTCTGCAAGTTGGCATTAGCCATCAACAGGTCCAGGTTCACCTCGAACAAGCAGGCCTCCGGGGGCAATTCAAAATTCTCCGCCACATCCGGATGCAACTGTCCGATTACCCCGGAAATCCGGTCTCCTAACATTAAGGCTGCAGCCCGCCCCGGGTGGAAGGTGGGATTCTCCGCCTCCCGGACAAAGCGATAATCCTTTATGCCCAGGGTATCCAGGAGAGTCTCCAGTACACCCTTCAGGAAATAAAAATCGTAGGGTATCCTGGTTTGAGCCCAGTTAACTTTAGTAAAGCCCATGCCTCCAACAGCCAGCATTAACGGCTCGTTAGGAAGCACAGCCCCCTCCTCAGGCCGGAACACGCGGCCCACCTCAAAGACTGCAGCATCCTTCACCCTGCGGGAAAGGTTCCGGCGCAGTACCTCCAGTACTCCCGGCAGCAGGGTAGTCCGCAGGATGCCCTGTTCTTCGCTCAGGGGATTCTGAATGACCACAGCCTTTCTCAAGCTGCTCCCCGCAGCTACTCGCGCAGTGTCCATCATCTGCCGGCTGGTAAAGCTCAGGTTAATCACTTCAGTGAGCCCACTGCCAACCATAATATCCTTTACCAAATCCTCCAGGCCCTGCTCTACTGTCTTCCTACCCTGGGTGGTAGCCTCAACCGGGAGGGTTACCGGCACCTTGTCATAACCATAAATGCGGATTACCTCTTCAATCAGGTCCTCCTCCAAGGCAATATCCGGCCGGGCGGTAGGTACTGTCACCACCAGTTCCTCACCCCGGTCCTCCACCTGAAACTGCAGGCCCCGCAGAATGGAGACCGCTGCATCTTTAGGCACAGGGGCTCCCATGTACCGGTCCAGCCGGCTTAAAGACAGGGTGATCACCTGTTCCTTGATATCCACGGCCCGGTTATCGATTGCCCCTTGGCAAAGTTTGCCTCCGGCCAGTTCCCTGAACAATTGGGCTGCCCGTTCGGCGGCCCGCAGGCAGCCTCCCAGGTCGATACCTTTTTCAAACCTCATGGAAGCTTCCGAACGCAACCCCAAGCGCCGGGAAGTACGTCTAATGCCGGTCCCATTGAAGTAAGCCGATTCCAGGAGAATATCCCGGGTCGTAGCTGTCACTTCGGTATGCAAGCCTCCCATTACCCCGGCGATAGCTACAGGCCCCTTGGCATCGGCAATAACCAGCATTTCCTCATCCAACTTTCTGGTCTGGCCGTCCAGGGAAACCAGTTCTTCGCCCGGTCTGGCCCGGCGCACAATGATCTCTCTACCCTCCAGGGTCTCATAGTCAAAGGCATGGAGGGGCTGGCCGAACTCCAGCATGACATAATTGGTCACATCCACTACATTGTTGATCGGTCTCACCCCGGCTGCCTGCAGCCGGCGCTGAATCCAGGCCGGAGAAGGTGCAATCCGGACATCCTTAATTAGTTTGGCCACATACCGGCTGCACAACTCTGCATCTTCAATGGTAACCTTGTCCTGTCCTGCTATAGACCCGGCCTCCTCCACCAAATCCAAACCGGGAGCCTTAAATTCCGAGCCCAGCACTGCGGCCACCTCCCGGGCCACTCCTACCATACTCAGGCAGTCCGCCCGGTTGGGAGTAAGCTCCAGTTCCAGCGCCACATCATTAAGCCCAAGGACCTCTTTGGCATCCACGCCAACAGGAGTATCCGGCGGCAAAATTAAAATCCCGTCCTGCTGGTTCTCCGGGAGCAATTTCTTCTCAATCGCCAGTTCTTCTCCGGAACAGAGCATTCCGAAGGACTCCACACCCCGCAGTTTGGACTTCTTGATATTCATTCCCGAAGGCAGTTTGGCCCCCACCAGGGCCACGGGTACCACTTGGCCCACAGCAACATTAGAGGCCCCGGTGACAATCTGCAGCAGTTCCCCCTTTCCCACATTCAGCTTGCAAATCTGCAACTTATCAGCATCCGGGTGCCGGACAAGCTCTTCAATCCTGCCGGTAACCACCTTCTCAACACCTTCACCCAGGACATCTAAGCGCTCCACCGCCACCCCGGACAGAGTCAGCTTCTCAGCCAGTTCCCGGGGGGAAATGCCCTTCAGGTCCACATATTCTTGCAGCCAGTTATATGAAACACGCACAGCAAAATCCTCCTTCTATGCAACTTAAAACTGTCCCAAAAATCGCAGGTCATTCTCAAACAACAGCCTCAAGTCATCTATCCCGTATTTAAGCATCGTAATCCGCTCTACCCCCATGCCAAAAGCAAAACCGGTGACCTCTTGGGGGTCGTACCCGGACATGGACAGCACCCTGGGATGAATCATCCCCGATCCCAGGATCTCCAGCCAGCCCGTTCCCGAGCACACTCTGCAGCCCTTACCGTGGCACATGATGCAGGAGATATCCACTTCCGCACTGGGTTCGGTAAAGGGGAAGAAGCTGGGCCGCAGCCTGATTTCCCGGTCCTCCCCGAACATTTGCCGGGAAAAGGTTAACAGTGTCCCTTTCAAATCACTGAAAGAGATATTCTTATCGATGATAAAACCCTCCACCTGGTGAAACATGGGGGAATGGGTAGCATCATCATCCCTCCGGTACACCTTCCCCGGAGCGATTACTTTCACCGGGACCTGGGGAGCTTTTTTCTCCATGGTCCGGGGCTGCACAGGGGAAGTATGCGTCCGCAGCAGCGTTTCAGCAGTTATATAGAAGGAATCCTGCATATCGCGGGCGGGGTGTTCCTTGGGCAAATTCAAGGCCTCAAAATTATAATAATCCGTCTCCACTTCCGGTCCTTCTTCAATTTCAAATCCCAATCCCAGGAAAATAGTCTTAATCTCATCCAAAACAGTAGTTAGGGGATGACGTTTGCCCAATAACACAGGACGCCCAGGCAGGGTAATATCTATGGTCTCTGCAGCCAACTGCCGGGCCTTGGCCCCCTCCTTAAGGACAGCCTGCTTGTCCTCCAATTGCTGCTCCAGGAATTCACGCACTTCATTGGCTAACTGGCCGATAATGGGCCGTTCTGCGGCAGAAAGCCCCCCCATACCCCTTAACACTTGAGTCAGTTCACCTTTCTTGCCCAGAAATTTAACCCGCACCTCATTAAGCTGGTTTAAGTCACCAGCTTCCTGAACGGCTACAGCCGCCTGACTCTTAATTTTTGCTAACTGCTCACGCATTATCAATAACCCTCCAATCTACACACAAAAAAATAAAAGGCCCTCGTCCAATTAGGGACGAAAGCTTGTTTTCCGCGGTACCACCCAGATTGGCCTACCCACATGGCAGACCCCCTCAGTATCTTCCGCTTAACGGTGGAAGCCTCCGGCACAGCCTAATCCTCTGGGGTTTCAGCCTGCAGCTCAAGGGCGAACTTCACCCGGTCCCTACTTGAAAGGGCTTGCAGTCACGGCCCCTTCTCCCTGTATAGCGTCAACCGGATTACTCTTCCCTGTCCTGGCTTTTAACTTGATAGTATTACCTGAACCATAAACCTGCTTAATGAACCAACTGGCGCTTGTACTTCTTATAGGCGATGTATGCCGCGATGGACCCGGTAGTTTCGAAAAGCCTCCAAAAGAACTCTGCAGGGGTTTTCACAGAACACCACGACCTTTCTGTTGGTCTGCAGGGACTACTTTTGAATTGATTATAGCATAACCACCTGCTATTGACAAGGAAACCTTGTCTGCCGTACTCCTTCAAACAGCAAAATCCCCGCTGCTACCGCAACATTCAGGGATTCAGCTCCTCCGGGCATACTAATCCGTACCCGGTGGGTGGCCCCATCGATAAACTCCCGCGAGGGGCCTTGAGTCTCACTGCCCACCACTAAAAGCGTCCTCTTCCGAAAATCAACCTGAAAATACTCCCGGTTTGCCGTAACGTCTCCCACCACTACCTGCCAGTCCCGGCTGTTTACCTCTTCCAGAATGTCCTGCGGAGCAAGTCCTTGCAGCACCGGCAGGTGAAAAACCGACCCCATCGTTGACCGCAAAGCCTTAGGATTATATACATCCACAGTCCCCGGGGTTAAGCAAATCCCGCTTACTCCTGCCGCATGCGCAGTTCTGATAATAGTCCCCAGGTTTCCGGGATCCTGCACCCCGTCCACTACCAGCCACGTCTCTTGACATGACTGACCGGTGGAACGGGTCTCCTCCAGAAGCTCAGGCCAGGAATAGCGCGGTTGGGCTACCGCCGCTACAACCCCCTGGGGATTCTCGGTATCGGCCACCTTGGCCAGCACCCTTTGTTCAACTTCCAATATTGGGCAGCCAAGGTCCCGGCATCGGTCTAAAAGTTCCTGCCCACGGTCAGTCTCCGGAAGTTTGGGCGAAACCACAATTTTCTCCAACTTCGCCCCAGCCTTCAAGGCTTCCTCCACAAACCTTACCCCTTCGATCAAAAAGGCCCCGGCCTCCTGGCGGCCTTTGCGCAGGTGCAGCTTGGCCAACTCCTTAATTTGCTCGTTTTGAAGATTAGTTATCACCATTACGGCTCCCGCTCCCAGTGCAGATTTTTGACAGCATTAATCCCGCTCCCGGCGCAAATTTTTCAGATCTTCATTGGCGCCGATTACCACCAAAACGTCCTTGGCTTGAATGATCTCCTGGCCTCCGGGGGCCACAATTATATCTTCCCCCCGTTTTATGGCCATTACACTCACCCGGTGCCGGTTGCGCAAATCAATGTTCCCGAGAGCCTTTCCGGCAAACTCGTCAGGAGTAACCATCTCCAGGATACTATACTCCGGCGACAGTTCAATATAATCCAGCACATTCCCCGAAACCAGATGCTGGGCCACCCTGACGGCCATATCCCTTTCAGGATAAATCACCTGGTCTGCGCCAACCCGCTCCAATACCCGGCCATGGAGGTCATTCTGGGCTTTGGCCACCACTGACTTGACCCCTAAATCTTTTAGCATTACCGTCACCAGGATACTGGCCTGAATATCCTGGCCGATGGCCACAATAACCAGGTCAAAATTGCGTAAACCCAGAGTCTTCAGTACCTCTTCATCCAGGGCATCCGCCTGGACCGCATGAGTAACCTGGTCCATGATTTCCTGGACCCTGTCTTCATCTTCGTCGACAGCCAGGACCTCATATCCCATACGGTGTAAAGTCCCGGCAATGCTGGCCCCGAAACGCCCAAGGCCAATTACAGCAAACTGTCTCACCCACTTCAGCCTCCCTTAAATTATCAAATATCCGCTGATCCCTCAACCAACCATAATCTTTTCCTCCGGCTGCCTGATGAGGGTCTTCTTACCTTTCTGGGCCAGGGCAATAGCCAGGGTCAAGGGCCCTACCCTTCCGGCAAACATGGTCAGGGTAATTAAAAGCTTACCAACATCAGTTAAATTGGGGGTTAATCCCAGGCTCAGCCCAACGGTACCAAAGGCTGAAACTGTTTCAAACAGCACTGTGATAAACTCAGCCTGCTCAGTGACGGAAAGGGCCATCGTCACCACCATAACCAGCAAGCCGGCCGCCATAGCAATCGCCAGCGCCTTAAACACAGTAACCTCTGAAAGCCGTCTCCGGAAAACTTCCGCCTCTTCCTTGCCGTTAATAGTTGCCCAAGCAGCTGCAAGCAGCGCCCCAAAGGTGGTGGTCTTGATCCCGCCGCCGGTAGAACCCGGTGAAGCCCCAATAAACATCAGGATAATCAATAAAAACTGAGTAGCCGTGGTCAGACTGGGCATGTTCAGAGTATTATAACCCGCTGTCCGGGGGGTAACCGACTGGAAGAAAGCAGCCAGAATCTTCCCCCCGGGTCCCAAAGCGCCCAGAGTTTTCGGATTGCTGTTCTCCAAAACCAAGATACCCGCAGCCCCGCCTACCACCAGCAGCAGGGAAATGGTCAGGACCATCTTGGTGTGCAGAGAAAACTTAGCAAAACTCCTTTTCTGGTATACATCGGCCATAACCGTAAAACCGATACCCCCGAGGGTAATCAGGGACATGATAACTATGTTCACCCAGGGGTTGGCCACATAACCTGTCAAACTGCGAAAATTCCCAAAAAGATCAAAACCCGCATTACAAAAGGCGCTTATGGCATGAAACAGGCCAAAATAAAATGCTCTGGGCCAGCCCAAATCCTTGAGCCAAACCGCAGTCAAAATCAGTGCGGCAGTACCCTCAATGATAAAAGTCGCGATTAAAATGTACCTGGTCAGCTTTACAACCCCCTGGATTGTAATCTGATTCAGCGCCTCCTGCATCAGCAAACGCTCCCGCAGCCCGATACGCTTACCCAGCATGATGGCGAAAAGGGTGGCTACGGTCATAAAGCCCAGCCCCCCCACCTGAATCAGGAAGATAATCACCGTCTGACCAAAAGGGGTCAATACTGTCCCCGTATCCACCACCACCAGGCCGGTTACACAAACAGCAGAAGTCGCCTCAAAGAGTGCATCTATAAAGTTCAGGCCCTGACCGTCAGTGGTTGCTGCAGGCAGGGTAAGCAGCATGGCCCCCAAAAGAATGATGCTCGCAAAGCCGATAACCAATACCTGGGCCGGTGAAAGTGTCCACGGCAGCGACTGCTGGCGAATCTTTTGCCAGGGTATCCTGGCCAAACCCCCATTTTTCTCCAATCGACTCCCTCTTTCCGCTAATTATTGCGCTTAAAACTGGCTCGCCAAATGGTTAGCTATCTAGTTTATCCAGATATTATCTTGCACTAGAATTATTATACGCTCCTTGTCACTTAATGTCCACATGTTGCCAATTTAACCCTTAATGCCTCACTTTATACAAAAAAGCAGCCCCTCAAGGCTGCTTTCCTACCGTTTCTGTTACCGTACTGCCGTCTTATCCTGCTGCTCTACCACTTTAGCCCCTTCAGGCTCCAGCTTGTTGAACTCACTTCTAAGCAGCACTATATCCACCCTGCGGTTCTGGCCTCTGTGGTCTTCGGTATCATTAGGGTAGATATTCCGGAACTCACCGTAACCTGCCGCCGAAAGCCGCTTGGGATTAATGTTTACTTCACGGATGAGGAACTGGACCACATTAGTGGCCCGGGCCGTGGAAAGCTCCCAGTTCGAGGGGAACTGGCTGGTACTGATGGGAACATTGTCCGTATGTCCTTCCACCTTAACAGCGTTAGGAAACCCTTTTAAGGCCGAACCCAGCTTAGCCAGAACTTTCGTATATTCGTTAGAGATAACCGCTGAACCGGAGGCAAATAGCAGAGGTTCTTTAATGCTGATTACCAGACCCCTTTCCTCCTCATGGACACTAACCTTAGCCTCCAGCTTGGAATCCTTGATGAACTTATTGAGGGCCTCCCTGGCCCTGGCCATAGCCTCAGCCTCCTGGCCCTGCCCGGGAACCATCAGGGGGCCGGGGCTCTCACCGATGATTTTTCCCGACTTTTCACCGAGCAGGGCCTCCTGTAGAGATGCCGACACTTGAGCCAGTTTTTGCTTATCCAGATTGCTGATGGTATACATTAAAATAAAGAAAATCATCAAAAGGGTGATGAGGTCGGCATAGGTCAAAAGCCAGCGCTCGTGGTTACCTGCATGCTCCTCCTCGTGCTTAAGCTTCATGCAATCACACCTCGCCTTGTCCCTTTATCTCCCTTGCTGCCGGTGCCAGGAAGGCTTTCAGTTTGTCTCTGACCGTTGCCGGGTTTTCGCCTGCTTGCAGTGACAATACCCCTTCCAGGATAATGGCTTTTTCCAGAGCCTCCTGTTTGTTGCGCAGCTTTAGCTTGGCTGATATGGGCAACCACAGGATGTTTGCCGAAGCAACCCCGTACAAGGTAGCTATAAATGCTACCGCAATGGCTCCCCCTAGTTCCTCAGGATTAGAGAGGTTACTAAGTACGTTAACCAGACCCATAACCGTACCGATAATCCCCATGGTCGGGGCAAAACCACCGGCCTGCTCAAAGATGCCGGCGCCGATTTTGTGGCGCTGGTCTTCAAAAGCCATTTCTGTCTCCAGGATGTCTTTTACCAAAGCCGGGTCGGTACCGTCTACTACCAACTGTACCCCTTGGCGCAGGAAGTGATTGTCAATATTGGTCAGTTCCTGTTCCAGGCTCAGCAAACCTTCCCGCCGGGCCTTCTCGGCAAAGCTGACAATTATATTTATAGTCTCAAAGACATTGGATTTGCGCTCTGTGAAGGCTATTTGCAGCAGTTTGGGAACAGTCTTAATGTCATTCATTGAAAAACATACCATGGTAGCCCCAATGGTGCCTCCAAACACGATGAGAGCAGCCGTAGCCGCTGCCAGGGCAACGATGCTTCCACCTTCTTCAACTACAGCTAACAACAGCGAACCTATAGCTATGACAACACCCAGTACGGACGCTAAATCCATCCACTACACCCACTTTCCGCCTTGTTGACAAAATCTTCGGCACCTAACCCTACGGAAGGTTTTTTACACTCTCCACATAAGATATTCGAAAGAAGCCCCTAATTTCTTTAGATGCAAATAGCCCAAATTTCAACATTGTTTGACAGTTGAGCAGACTAGCTAATTTTTCCTCTGAATTGCACCCATTTTTAGATTTAACCGGGGTAAAGCAATCAAGGGCAAAGT